>JAFGWD010000164.1 GCA_016937315.1 Rhodospirillaceae bacterium | reverse complement strand
GCGCGTCGTCGATTATGGGCTGTCGGGAATCCTCGGCAGTCTGGATGAAGACAGTCGGGCCGCACAGGCTGAGGCTCTAAAGACCGCACGCGAACGTGCCCGCGCACGCCGCATGGAAGAAACGCCGCCAGAGACCGAAGGCACGGAACCTTGACACCGCATCCGACACGGCAGGAAGGAACGTCGCGGTGATTATCGAGAAAACACCCAAACAGAAATTCGACCTGGTGGTGCGGCAAATCCTGCCCTTCGCAACCGCCCTTTTGGCCGCATTATTCATGGCAACGCAAACCCATGTGCCGCGCTTGAACTCGCTGATGCCATCCTTGACTCTATGCGTTGTCTATTTCTGGTCGGCTCACCGGCCCAATTTGTTTGGTATGGGGTCGGCCTTTCTGATTGGCCTCATCCAGGACCTGGTGACCGGCGTGCCTTTGGGATTAGGCGCCCTGATTCTGCTGTTGACTCGTGCCGGAGTCGCAACACAGAGCCGCTTTTTTCTCGCCAAGCCGTTCGTCGTATACTGGTGGGGATTCTGCTTGGTCGCCCTGGCTGCAGCTGTGACATCCTGGGTCATGGCCGCCATGGTGTTGGGAGTCATTATCCCGATTGGGCAAGTCTTGATTTCTGCATTGCTGAGCATGGCCATCTTCCCCGTGATCTTCGGTATTTGCGGCATTATTGAACGCCACCTTTTGTCGGAGGACCCATGAGCAGCGCACGCGATAGTGAACGCGGCAAGCTGTTCTCCCGGCGTGCCGCGCTTTTGGGCATAGGTCAAGCCGGTTTGACACTGGCCTTGGCGGGCCGCATGTACTATTTGCAGGTCATTGAGGCCGAGCGCTACGGCATTCTTGCCGACGAAAACCGCATCTCTCTGCGCCTTCTGCCACCGCCACGCGGCCTGATCCTGGACCGTTACGGACGCGAGATGGCCGTCAACCGTCAGAATTTCCGCGCTCTCGTGGTCCGCGAGCAAACCCCAGACCTAGCCCAAACTCTCGACGCCTTGGGCATGATCATTGCTTTATCAGACAAGGATAAAACGCGGATTCGGCGCGAGGTAGAACGCCGTCGCGCCTTTATGCCGGTCAATGTGCGAGAGAATTTGACCTGGGAAGAAATGGCCCAGATTCAAATCAACGCACCGGATCTACCGGGAGTGATCATTGATGAGGGGCTGACCCGGTTTTATCCCTATGGCGAAGGGGGGGCCCAAGTTCTGGGATATGTCTCAGGGGTCTCGGAAAAAGAGCTCACGGGAGAAGCCATTCTGGAACTGCCGGGATTTCGCATCGGCAAGGCTGGTGTGGAGAAAGTCTATGACCTCGCGCTTCGTGGCAAGGGCGGAAATTCCAAGGTAGAGGTCAATGCCCTGGGTCGTGTGATCCGTGAACTGGAACGGAAAGAAGGCATTCCCGGCATCGATCTGACACTCACGTTGGACCTCGACTTGCAACAATACACGGTGGAACGCATTGGCGACGAAAGCGCCGCCGTCGTCGTCATGGATGTGCATACCGGAGAAATCCTGGTCATGACCTCCACCCCGAGTTTCGACCCCAACGCCTTTAATCGAGGACTGACAAACGAAGAATGGAGCGCTTTGATCAACAATGATCGGGCGCCGCTCCGTAACAAATGCATTTCCGCGCAATTCGCTCCAGGATCGACCTTTAAGCTGATGGTCGCCATTGCCGCACTGGAAGCCGGCGTCGTTACCCCTGAACAAACGGTTTATTGCCAGGGCTTCGTTGACCTGGGTTCACACCGATTCCATTGCTGGAAAAAACACGGCCACGGATCCGTCAATTTGGTAGAAGCGATTCAGCATTCTTGCGACGTGTATTTCTATGAAATCGCACGCCGAGTCGGCATTGACCGTATTGCCGACGTGGCACGACGGTTCGGCTTGGGCTCCCCTTTGAACATTGACTTGCCCAACGAAGTTGCAGGACTGATCCCCGATCATGCATGGAAACGTAAATTCAACGGACAAGCCTGGTTGCCAGGAGAAACCTTGAACGCGGGCATCGGTCAGGGCTACGTTCTGGCAACGCCATTGCAATTGGCAGTCATGACGGCACGCGTGGCCAATGGGGGCTTGGCCGTCAAACCCCGCCTCACCCGTGAAGATGTAACAGGTTCCGGTCTGAAACCCGTGGGAGATCCAGCGTTCGCATCGGTGGGGGTCAATCCGAAGTCGATTGCGCTGGTCCGTCGCGGTATGTTCGAAGTTGTCAACAATCCGATTGGCACCGCACACCGCGCCGGTTTTGACGTCAACGGCCAGCGCATGGCAGGAAAGACCGGCACCTCGCAGGTGCGGCGAATCACCATGAAAGAACGCGAAACCGGTGTCTTAAAAAACGACGCGCTGCCCTGGAAAGAGCGCGACCACGCATTGTTCGTGGCTTTCGCCCCTTATGACGCGCCACGCTACGCAATGTGTGTGGTGGTTGAACACGGCGGTGGCGGCTCGGCGGTGGCGGCACCGATTGCGTCGGACATCATGAAAGAAATCTTGCGACGCGACTTGTCTCAAACACACTCCACGCCGCCAGCACCGGAAGTGGAGACCTGACCCCCATGTCCATGGACTTCCGCTCTCTCCAGAACCGCCTGCACCAGCAAGACATGACGCTGGGCGAAAAACTTCGGCAAATCAGCTGGGTGTATATTCTGTTAATTTCGATTATCGCGGTTTCCGGTTTTTTTATGCTGTATTCAGCGGCAAATGGACGATGGGAGCCTTGGGCCTCTCGTCAAGTCACCCGTTTTGCCATCGGCCTGGCAGCCATGCTGTTGCTTGCGCTGATCAATATCCGTTTGTACTTGCGCTATGCGTATGTGTTTTACGCCATCACCCTGTTGCTTTTGATTGCCGTGGAGATCAAAGGTGTCATCGGTATGGGAGCGCAACGTTGGGTCGACTTCGGCTTTATCCGCTTGCAACCTTCGGAACTGATGAAAATTGCACTGGTGCTGTCTCTAGCGCGCTATTTTCACAGCCTGTCGATCGAAGACATTGGTCGTCCCATAGCCTTGACTATTCCCCTGCTCATGACCTTGGTCCCGGTTGCTTTGATTCTCAAACAACCCGATCTCGGCACCGCCCTGATGCTGATGATGGGGTCTGGCATCGTGTTCTTTGCCGCCGGAGTTCGGCTGTGGAAGTTCGCGGTGGTTCTGGTCGGGGGGCTGGCGACAATTCCCATCGGATGGGGCATGTTGCATGACTATCAGCGCAACCGCGTGCTGACCTTTATCAATCCCGAGCGCGACCCCCTAGGCGCCGGATACCATATTCTGCAATCGAAAATCGCCCTGGGGTCCGGCGGCATGTTCGGGCGCGGGTTCATGCAGGGCACACAAAGTCACTTGAACTTCCTGCCAGAAAAACAAACCGACTTCATCTTCACCATGTTGGCAGAAGAGTTTGGCATGGTTGGTGGCATGGCGCTCCTGGGCCTTTACAGCCTGATTATCATTTTTGGTTTGGTGATTGCCCTGCGTTGCCGACATCATTTCGGTCGGCTTCTGGCCTTGGGGTTGACCGCAAACTTCTTCCTGTATGTGTTTATCAATATTGCCATGGTGATGGGCCTCATCCCGGTGGTTGGTGTGCCTCTGCCGCTGATTTCCTATGGCGGCACGGTGATGCTGACCTTAATGTGCGGGTTTGGTCTGGTGCAATGCGTGAACGTGCACCGCGATCTTCACCTCGGACGCCGAGGTGGCGGCGAGGACCCATAATAAGATTGGTTTTTTCTCTTGCGCAGCACGGGGGAACCCCCTATAAAACGCACCTCGCAAAAGACTGCGGGCGCGTAGCTCAGTTGGTAGAGCAGCTGACTCTTAATCAGCGGGTCCACGGTTCGAGCCCGTGCGCGCCCACCAAGATTTTCAAGGGGTTATCGGTCATTCCGATAACCCCTTTTGTTATGGTTTGCAGCCCGGTCAGCGGGCGGTTTGCAGACCTGTTCCGCAAGGGTTCTGTTTTTGGGCACGGCGGGCAGTATCGAGGCGTTCGATGGCCAGCTTTGGCCGACGCTTTTTCTCGGTGTATTTCCGAACCATCTGCACCGTCTCGTGGCCTGTGATCGCAGCTATGGTGTCTCAATCGCAATCGAGTTCGCGGAGGGATCGTCGCGGCAGTGTAGCGAAGGCCGTGCGTAGTCATGCCAGCGCCTTCAACGCGGCAAAGATGTGCATGTCCTCAGGATTACACACCCGTTTGCTGCTCAAGGGCGCCAGCTTCTCGGGTGGCAGGCCGTAGACCTCGACCCCCACGTTCGGCGCCGCCCAGAAACTGCGTGCCGTCCAGATCGCGACGTCGAGCCGGATCGCGATCAGATGCTTCAGCACCGTCACGTCGGTGTGCAGCGCAGGGGAAGAAGAGATGGTGGTCATGGTGGGTGTCTCCGGATGTGTGGGGGGGGAAGGGGAAAAAAGGAAGGCAAGGTTGGGCTCCGCCCAAACCCGCAAAGGGTCGCGGACCCTTTGATCCCGTTCGTTTGCGTAGCGTCATAGGTCTGACGTGGATGTCGCAGGGGATGCCTGCCGCTTCGCGGCGAAAAACTCATGGAAGGAGCTGAGGCCCGAAGGGCGGACCTTTGATTCCGGTTGTTTTTGCGCGTTGCGCGATAACGCCACCACACCGCGTGAGAATTGCTTGTCGCTATGTGGCGACAAACTTGTGGGAGGTCCGGAGGGACTGAGTCCTTCCGGGAATCTTTGCTTTTTGACCGGGTCATGGGGGCGGTAACCCTTAATCCTGCAACGGGTCGAGGATCAGCAAAGGACACGTCATCGCGATGACTCCTTGGTTGGGGTGGACGAGGATGGGGAAGGGGCGTGAAAGGGCTTGGATTTACGCCTTACGTATTGAAAATAAGCGATAAATCAGGAAAACCCGTAAAGGCTGTCAAGCGGTATACTTTGCGATTATGAAGATAAATTCCTTGATCCCATAAGGGCCTCGTTCTATTGTTGTTCGCATTCCCGAAATGCACACGAGGAGGCCGCCGATGTTCGGTTCGGATTTTCATTCCCTGTT
>JAFGWD010000163.1 GCA_016937315.1 Rhodospirillaceae bacterium | reverse complement strand
GGGAGCCACCAGGATTGGCAGTATCGCCATCGTCTTTGCGTGTCCTCAGTTGCAATTCCTTCTCATTGGGGAGATAGAGCGTTTTGCCCCTTCGCGTCAAGCGGTGGCTGCCTTATCTTAGCTTCTGGTGACAAAGGAATGGATGCGGATGACACTCGGTTTGGGGGACGCTCTGGGAATTTTTGCGGTGTTCGCGGTGATTGCGGGCGGTTTGGCATGGATGGTGATAAGACGGTCTGCGGTCTCTGACCCGTTGCTGGGTGAGCTTGTCGGGCGACTGGCGCAAATGGCGGAGTCTCAGGCGGCGCAGCAGGCACAACTGGCCGAGCGGATGCAAGGTCAGGAACGCGCCCTCGCTAAGGCGTTGGATGAACGTTTGGGGGAGGTGACGCGCCGGGTCGGTGAGGGGTTGCAGGTGTCCAGCGAGAAGACGGCGGCGACCTTGCACGATCTGCGGGAGCGTTTGGCGGTGATTGATGCCGCGCAAAAAAATTTAACCGAGCTGTCCACGCAAGTCGTTGGTTTGCAAGACATCTTGTCCAACAAACAGGCCCGTGGTGCGTTTGGTGAAGTGCAAATGCACGATATCGTCACCGCCGCCTTACCGGGGGAAGCCTTTGCGTTTCAGGCGGTGCTGTCCAACAGCCGTCGTGCCGACTGCTTGTTGTTATTGCCCAACCCGCCTGGGTCGATCGTCATTGATGCGAAGTTTCCTTTGGATGGGTATCAGGCGTTTCGCGATGCCGAGGGCGACGGGCCGCGTAAGGTTGCCGCTAAACGCTTTGCCGATGACGTGTTGAAACACATTCATGATATCGCGGATCGCTACATCATCCCCGGTGAAACCGCCGAGTCCGCGTTGATGTTCCTGCCGTCCGAGGCGGTGTATGCGGAAATCCATGCTTCCTTCCGTAATGTGGTGGAAGAATCCTATCGCAGCCGGGTGTGGATTGTGTCCCCCACCACCTTGATGGCAACCTTGAACACCGTGCGTGCCGTTCTCAAAGACGTGCAAATGCGGAAACAAGCCGGGCGCATCCAAAAGGAAGTCGGTACCCTGCTGGCCGATGTGGGCCGTTTGGACGAACGGCTGAAGAAGTTGTTCATCCACATCAATCAAGCCCAGGGCGATATTGCGCCGGTGGAAACTTCCATCACGAAAATCGTCAGTCGTGCCGAAAAAATCGAAGCGGTGCAATTGGGTGCTCCTGATGCCGCAGACATTGCGCATGCGCCGCCAGAGGCTTGGCCGCGATGGTCACGCTTTCGACTTGGCTCTGGATGGTCTCAGGGGGAGCCTTGCTGGCCCTGGCAACTTGGCGGGGTTGGAGCCTGTGCCGCGCCTTGGGTGCGGGTGGCTTGATCACGGGCTTCGTGGAATGGGGAATGGGGCAGAGTTCCGCGCCGTACCAATTGGGCATGTGTGCGGGGCTGACGCTGATTGCCTTTATTGGCGGGCGTCGGATGCAGGGTTTGGACCGGGCTTTGCCTTCCCAACATTATGCGGGGGTTGGTCTTGTCGGGCGTACAGCAACCGTAACCGCCGCATTTCAGAAGGGGCATGGTTGCATCATGCTGGACGGGCACATCCATGCTGCCACCGGTCCCTCGGATCTATGGGTTGGGGCGGAGGTCAAAATTGTTGGCTGCGACGATGAAGCCCTGAAGGTGATGAAAAAACGTTAGGCGGCAAGAGGCTGGGTGGCCTCTTGCCCAAGAAGGCTTATCGCAGCCCTTTTTCCATAATCGTGGTCAAGCGACGCGAGAACGCAGCGGCATCGCCCACGGTTTCGCCCTCGACAATCCGCGCTTGATCCAACAATAGCCATGCCGCATCGGTGATTTCGTCGGCAGCGGCGACACGCGCCGCCAGAGCACGGATCACCGGATGCTTGGGGTTGATTTCCAAAACCCGTGCCGCGCTGGCCCCGGCGCGGTTGTGGGCCTTGAGGAGGCGTTCCAGGTGCAGGGACACTCCGGCGTCTCCAGAAACCAAGCAGACCGGGCTGGAGGTCAGGCGTGTGGAGGCTTTGACTTCCGACACGTCATCGCCCAAGGCCGTCTTCATGGCGGTGGCGAGGGCGGTGATGTCGGCTTCGGGGGCCGCATCCTCTGACGGGGTGTCTTCGGAGGCGTTGTCGTCGCCTTCCTTCCCCTTGATCTTGGCAAGGTCATTCCCGGCCCCGGCGACGGAGGCAAAGCGAAGCTCCTTGTAGGGCGGGGCCATGGAGGTCCAGAACTCGTCAATGGCGTCGGTTAGCAACAGGACGTTGACACCCTTTGCGGTGAAGCCTTCGATTTGCGGATTGGCTTTTAGGGCTTCTACCGAATCGCCGGTCAGGTAATAAATCGCGTCTTGGCCTTCGGGCATATCCGCCATGTATTCGGTCAGAGAAATCCAGCCGTCTTTCAGGGAGGAGTGGAAACGGCAGAGGTCGAGAAGCGTCACGCGGCGTTCGAAATCCTCGTACACGCCCTCTTTCAGAACGGCACCAAAGGCCTCCCAAAATTTGGCGTAGTGGTCGTTGTCTTCCGCCGCCTTGCCGATTTCGGTCAGAACGCGAGACACCAGGCCGCGGCCAATCTTGCGGATCAGCGGGTTGTCTTGCAACATTTCGCGACTGACGTTCAAAGGCAGGTCCGGGGTGTCGACTACACCCTTCAGGAAGCGCAGATAGTGGGGCAGCAGGCCTTCGCAGTCATCGGTGATGAAGACACGCTTGACGTACAGTTTCAGGCGTTGCTTACGGTCAGGGTCAAAGATATCAAGCGGTGGTTCAGAGGGCACGAACACCAAGCCCGCGTACTCAATGGCTCCTTCGGCGTGCATATGCACGGTCAGCCATGGGTCGTCGAAGGCATGTCCGACGTGGTGATAGAATTCTGTGTACTGCTCTGCCGTGATCTCGGATTTCGGTCGGGTCCACAGGGCGGCGGCGGCGTTGATGGTGTCTTCTTTCTCGCCTTCAACCAAAACCACAGGAAGGTCAATATGATCTGAGTAGGTTTTGACAATACGGGTCAGCGTTGCGGGTTTCAGGTAGTCCTGGGCGTCGGGTTTCAGATGCAGCACGATACGGGTGCCGCGCGTTGCGCCGTCAAAGGGTTCCACCGTGAAATCGCCCGTTCCACTGGACGACCATTTCCAGCCTTGGGCTTCTCCTGCTTTGCGCGAGATTACGTCAACGCGGTCGGCCACCATGAAGGCAGCATAGAAGCCAACACCAAATTGACCGATCAAGGACAGGGCTTTATCCGCATCCGGTGTGCCGCTTTGTGCCGCCAGTGCGGCGGCGAAGCGTTCGGTTCCAGAATGCGCGATGGTGCCCAAATTTTCGATCAAGTCGTCGCGGTTCATGCCGATGCCGTTATCGGCAAGGGTCAGCAGCGTCGCGGTTTGGTCGGGAATCAGGCGCACCGAAAAGCGGGCGTCGCCCTCGATGAGGGCGGGTTCGGTGATTGCGGCATAGCG
>JAFGWD010000020.1 GCA_016937315.1 Rhodospirillaceae bacterium | reverse complement strand
CCACGAATTGGGCTTTCATGGTTGAACAAGATGCCGTTGGAGGCGTGCATGCCATAGGCTTCACGGTAATTGACAGTGATCCAATAGGCATAGAGTTTGGCCACGGCATAGGGGCTGCGCGGATAGAACGGAGTGGTCTCACTCTGTGGGGTTTCTTGAACCTTGCCATAGAGCTCTGATGTGGAGGCTTGGTAAAAGCGGGTCTTTTTCTCCAGGCCAACGATGCGGATTGCTTCCAACAGGCGCAAGGTCCCTAAGGCGTCTGAATTTGCCGTGTATTCAGCGGTTTCGAAACTGACTTGAACGTGGCTTTGTGCGGCCAGATTGTAGATTTCATCCGGCTGGATTTCCTGCACGAGTCGAATCAGGTTGGTGGCGTCGGTCAAATCACCATAATGCAGCAGGAAGCGAGCACCGGTGGTGTGCGGGTCCTGGTACAAATGATTGATGCGTCCGGTGTTAAAAGACGAAGACCGACGTTTTACGCCGTGGACTTCATAGCCTTTTTCGAGAAGCAGTTCGGACAGATAGGCTCCATCCTGGCCGGTCACGCCGGTAATCAGTGCGCGTTTCATCGCCATCTTGTCCTTATCCCTTCGTGTAGCCGTCACGGAGCGTAGAGCTGTTTTCGAGGAACCACTTGTAATAGCCGCGCAATCCTTCCTCTAGTGGAATCTGCGGTTCCCAACCTAGAGATTTTAAGCGGCGGCTGTCGACCAGTTTGCGTGGCGGTCCGTCGGGGCGGGAGGTGTCAAAACGCAAACCGCCCGTATAGCCGACGGTTGTGGCAACTTGTCGGGCAAAGTTGGCAATCGTGACTTCTTCTCCAGAGCCGATGTTGACAATCTCTTCTCCGGAATAGGTCTGCATCAAGAAGACGCAGGCATCTGCGAGATCGTCTACGTGTAGAAATTCACGCAAGGGGGTTCCCGTTCCCCAAATTTCCACGTCTGTGATGCCATTTGATTTGGCTTCATGAAAGCGGCTCAACAAGGCTGCGGGAACGTGGCTGTACTGGGGATGAAAGTTGTCACCGGGGCCGTATAAATTGGTAGGCATGGCGGAAATGTAGTTGCGGCCATATTGGCGGCGGTAGGATTGGCAGAGTTTGATGCCCGCGATTTTCGCCAGGGCGTACCACTCGTTGGTGGGTTCCAATGGCCCGGTGAGTAAAGCATCCTCCGGGATCGGCTGTGGTGCTTGTCGCGGATAGATGCACGATGAGCCTAAGAATAGCAGGCGTTCAATCCCCAGCTTATGCGCAGCGTGAATGATGTTGGCGGCAATCATCAGGTTGTCGTAGAGAAATTCGGCGGGCAGATGGCTGTTGGCATAGATGCCGCCAACCTTAGCGGCGGCAAGAAAAATCGCATCGGGCCGGTGGGTCTCCAGCCAGCGTTCCACTGCGTCTTGGCGGGTCAGGTCCACGGTGGCGCGGTCAGCGGTCAGTATCGTGCATGCTTCTTCCTGCAAGCGGCGGGCGATGGCTGCGCCGACCATACCCTTATGTCCGGCGACCCAAACCCGTTTTTCTGAAAGATCGTAGGTGGATGCGGGTATGTTTTGCGTGCGTGTCATGGACTGGTCCTTAAATCAGCGAGGTGGCGGCGTCTATTAAGGCGCGGATGTGTTTCAGGTGTTTGTCAACGGCCGCGACATCGCCGCGGGTCTCGATATTCAGACGCAGCAATGGCTCGGTATTGGACTGCCGCAGATTAAATCGCCAGTCGGAGAACGTCAGTCCTATGCCATCGGTGTCATCGCGGTTTTGTGCCAGAGGCAGGTAGTGGTCAAGAATACGTTGGGTAGCGGCTTGAGCATTTGTTTCGAAATTGATTTCGCCGCTGCAGGGATAAGACTCCATCCGTTGGTTGACCAGTTCCGCCAACGACAGGCCGGAGCGGCAAACAATTGCGGCAATCAGCAGCCAAGGGATCATGCCACTGTCGCAATAGGAAAAATCGCGGAAGTAATGATGGCCGCTCATTTCTCCGCCATATATGGCGTCTTCGGCACGCATGCGTTCTTTGATGAAGGCATGGCCGGTTTTGCATTGTACGGCGATCCCGCCACAGCGGGTGACATCGGCGATGGTGCTCCAGATCAGACGCGGATCGTGGATGATTTTTGCCCCGGGGTGGCGCACCAGCATCGCTTCGGCTAGCAGGCCGACCAGATAATAGCCTTCAATGAAGTTGCCTTGCGCATCAAACAAAAAGCAGCGGTCGCAGTCGCCATCCCAGGCGATGCCGAAGTCTGCCTTGTGCTGCCGGACGGCTTCTGCTGTGACATCACGCATTTCCGGCAACAGCGGGTTGGGGATGCCGTCCGGGAATGTGCCATCGGGTTCGCCGCGCACGGGGATGATGTGAAACGGCAGGTGCTTGGCAAGGGCGGTGATGATCGGTCCCGCACATCCGTTGCCGGGATCGGCGAGAATGGTCAGAGGCTTGAGTTCTGTCAGATCTAGATAACTGAGCAAATGGGCGATGTAGGCGGACTTGTCTGGATCATGAGTGACCGTTCCTGTGGCGGCAGAGGGTGATGTGACGTCAGACAGAGCCGCCACTCGGTCACGAATCTCATTTAATCCGGTATCGCCGGAAATGGGGCGGGAACCCCGGCGCACCAGCTTCATGCCGTTGGTGCCCTTGGGGTTGTGGCTAGCGGTGACCATGATGCCGCCGCCGATCCCTTGGGCTTCCCGGTTGGCGGTTTGGAAATACACTTCTTCAGTTCCACACAGGCCGATATTGATCACGTTGACACCGGCGGATGTCAAACCAGAGATTAGAGCTTCGGCCAAATCGGGACTTTCCAAGCGGGCGTCGAATCCCACCACCACTGAACCCGGAGTGACCACGTCGGCATAGGCGCGACCAATCCGCCAGGCAATGTCGGTGTTTAAGTCTTCGGGCACACGGCCCCGGATGTCGTAAGCTTTGAAGCAGGTGAGAGTCATGATGGCACTGGGTCCGTTTCTGATGGAGGCCTCACGATGCACAACAGGGGAGGTGTCAGAAGAGTTGCGCCGGAGAAGTGTGGCGCGAGGGCGTCAAACGTGTGTTGTGGAGTACGAGCCTCGGTGATGACCACGCCATCCACTTGGCCAACCAAGGCCTCAATGTTGTGGGCCACTGTAATGCCATAAAGACGATCCTTGTTTGTGGTCCGGTCTACCACGAGAACCACGTCGATCTCCGCTTCATGGGCGGCCATCAAGGCAATTTCAGCCAGTTCACCGCTGCCGACAAAGGCGATGCGTTTCAAGCCTTGGGCGCGGGCATGGACAAAGGATTCGGCATATTCGCGGCGGGCGCGGCGGAAAAAGCTTAACGAGTTGTCCAGGTACTCGGCGACGAGACGGCTTTTTTCGGCAAAACCTTTCGGGGTCAGATAATACGTATACCGTTTTCTTGGGGCTTCTTTAATTTTCACGAAGCCTTTGCTGGCGGCGCGGCGAATAAGCGCGTTGACCAAGCCAACAGAAATCGAGATCCGCTTTGCCAGTGTCAACTGCGAGACCGTATCGCCTGCTTCTACAGCTGCAAAAAAATCCAGCTCGGTTTGTATCTTTGACTTTTCTGGCACGCCGGATAGCTCCTCATTCATGAGATGAATTACAGTCGGCGGTGACTCTCGCCAAGGTGGACGGAGCGCTGGGAAAGGGGGGTTAGGTAGGGGCTTGAACGCGGGAGGCATGAGTCACCCGGCGCCCATGGGAGTGTTGTAGCAGAAACCGGAAGAGTCTCTGGAATAGAGTGTGTGGAAGCTTGTGGTGTAGAAACAGCCAGATGAAATAAATCCATAAGGGGTAGGTGGATGGGCTTTTTCGCCAGACTTTCCATGATGACCACAACGCGTTCCAGCTGTAGAGAGCGGGGTTTCGTGCCTGTATGTTTCGCCACAACTGACCATGCAAGTGACTGGACGTTGCTAGCAACATCCCGCCGCTGCTGACGCGGTAGTGGAATAGGGGTTCGTGGACAACCACACCAAAATTCCTATGGCCTCCGAGCCTGATATTAAATTCCCAGTCTTCATACCCCCGGCGCATGGTTTCATCATATCCGCCAACGGCCAACCACAGGGCGCGAGGCAACAGCAGGCAGTAGGGCAGTTGATTGACAAAAAGCTGTTCAAAAAAATTGAAGTTCTTGGCCAGAGTGCCGCAGCATTCGCCTTCCATCTGGATGTAACTGAAGGCGAAATCAGCACTCGGGTTGCTGCGCAAGGCCGCCAGCAGTTTCTCTATTGCGGTTGGGTCCAGCCAGTCATCAGAATCCAGAGGCAGAACGTAGGTGCCGGTTGCGTTACGAAATCCGGTGTTGCGTGCTGCGGGTAGCCCCTGATTGGCTTGCCTGACCAGTTTGATATCGGTTAGTGAGTCCAGCAGTGCCACGGTTTCCGGATCGGTGGAGCCATCATCGACCACAATCACCTCAAGAGGCTGGTGAGTCTGGGCGCGTACCGAGGCCAGTGTCTGCGGTAGGGTGCGGCCACTGTTGTAACAGGGGATAACAATACTGATCAGGGGGGTGTCGGTCATTATCTGTCTGCTTCCTTGCGTTGGCAGGTGGCCCAGATTTCCCCCCATGGCGTGGTTACTTCGACAATGCGTAGACCCGCTTGGTCGAGTTCGTTGGTGAATTCGGTTAGGGTATGTTCGATCTTATGGTCGTCGTCTGAGAAATAGTTGATCGCCAACTCACGGCGCAGCGCCATCTGCCAGTCCCGCTCAAACAGAGGCACTCGGATCAGGAACTTTGGTGCGCCGGTGGCGGTGATCAGGGATTTCAGGAAACGAACCCGGTCAGAAATGTGTTCTAGAACGTTGGACAGGACGACCACCGACCAGTCTCCCTCGGGAACGGTTTGGGTGGCATCTCCGGCAACAAAGCTCAAGTTGGGCGGATTGTCCGATGCCAGAGCTTGTGCCAGTCGCGGTGCATCATAATCCATACCGACGACAGTGGCTGCGGGGTGGGCAAGGGCAATGTCGCGGGCTACCGCGCCATAACCACAACCGACATCAAGAATACGGTCGGTATTGGTGGTGCGATCAATGAAGAATTGGTGGTACGCGGTCAGACGGTGCTTTGGATGCTCCCCGTGGCCAAGGGCCATGGCTCGTTCGTTGATCACCAAATCCAGCCGGTCGCGCAAGGTCAGCAGGCGCCGCAATCCTTGACGTGGATCGGGGTGACGGGAGTCGAGGACAAACAGTCCAGTCAGCAGGCCGGTACGCAAACTTGCGGGGAGAAGTCGCCAGATCCAGGCGAGAAGATTGGCCAGGGATAAAAACAGGGATTTCACGGACAGGTCTCCAGAAGGGACCGGAACACCTGACGGTGACGGTCAATCCAATGAATAATATCGAATTCGGCCACGGCACGTTGCCGGGCGGCGATTCCCATGATCTTTGTGGTCTTTGCCATAGCCAGCATGCCAGCCCCAATCGCTTCGGCGGATGGGATGTGGATGGTTTCCCAGTCCTCGGGTACGGGGAGACCGATTCCTGCGTCAGGCCCAACCAGCTCTGGAACGCCTCCGCTGTTTGAATACAAGACAGGCAAACCACAGGCCATGGCTTCCAGTACTGTGTTGGGGCAGGGATCGAGGTATTTGGTCATCACATAAGCATCGGCAGCGCCATAAATGACGGGCGCGTCTTCTTGTGTATAGGCTCCGGTAAAAGAGATGGCCTTACCGACACCCAAACGGTTGGCGGCGGCCAGGGCCTCAACGCGGGCAGACTCAGCAACCCATCCGGCGATGACCAAGCGGGCGTCTAGTCCGGCGTTGTGGGCCGCAGCCAGGCCGGCGATGGTGCTTTCCAAACGGTAGGATAGGTGGGCATCGATTTTGCCAGTAATCAGAAAGGTGAAGGGCCGTTCGGTGTGGTGTTCCGGCGGACAGAATCGCCGGGTATCAATGGCATTGAACAGGACTTCACCATCCCCTTGTCGTGGCCCGAGAAAACGGTCGGCGGCGCGGCGGCAGAAATGGCTTTGCCAGAACACGTGATTGGCGCGGTGATAGGCACGTGCCATGACGGCATTCATGCCCTGCCAGTCGTTTTTATACCAGCCGGAATAGAACACGCCATTTTGGTTGAGAACGATGGGGATATTGCGCAGGCGTAGAAAATCCAGAGCGGACGCAGGCAGATAAGGGGCATTGGATAGGGTATAGACCAGATTGTAGGTCCATAAGTGTTCAGGAAAATATTCTCGCAGACGCTTGACCTTGACCAGAGGCCCACCAACGTTGCCGGAACGCGCACCACCATAAAATACCTTTGGCTCACTCCCCCGGCCAGATAGGGGCGCTGCCGTGATGGTATGGGCGAGAAGGGTGGTCCGCCAGCCGCGTCGCAGCAACGTCTTGATCAGGGGGTCATTGTGAGATTCGGTGCTGGTGACCTTGGTGTTCTGGACCGGGCGTGCATTCGGACGAGGCAAGGATGGGCTGGCCGGGATGGATTTGGTCTCCAGCAGGGTCTGAAAGACTTGCTGATGACGGGCAATCCAGTTTTGGATATCAAATTGGGCGACGGCCCGTTGCCGTGCCACCTGTCCCATGGCTGAGGCATTATTGGCAATACGGAGCATGCCATCGCCAATGGCCTCGGCTGCGGGGGTATGTGTGGCTTCCCAGTCCTCTGGTACCTCAAGGCCGATTCCGGCCTCAACGCCGACCAATTCTGGGACACCACCACTGGCCGAGTACAATACCGGCAAGCCGCAGGACAGGGCTTCAATCACCGCATTGGGGCAATTGTCCATATAGGTTGTGGTGACGTAAGCATCGGCGGCAGCATAAATCGCCGGGGCTTCTTCCTGGGTATAAGGGCCTGTAAAAGATACATAATCCTCAATGCTGGCGCTGCGGGCGGTGTGTCGTAGGCTGACAAGGGCTTCATATTCTATGCTGCCGGAGACCTTGAGAATGGCTCTCAGACCAGCGTTCCGGGCGTAGGCCAGTCCCGCCACCGTGCTTTCCAGCCGGTAGGCCATATGCTTGCCGATTTTGCCGGTAACGAGAAAGGTAAATGGGCGCTCAGGTCGTGTTGTGGCCGCGATAAATTTCTGAGTATCGATGGCGTTATAGAGGATTTCTCCCGATCCTTGCCGTGGTCCGAGAAAGCGATCAGCAGCGCGGCGGCAGAAATGACTTTGCCAGAACACATGATCGGCGCGGTGATAGGCACGTGCCATCACGGCATTCATGCCTTTCCAGTCATTTTTGTACCAGCCCGGATAAAACACGCCGTTCTGGTTCAGGACGATCGGGATCTTGCGCAGGCGCAAGAGGTTGAGGGCGCAGGTCGTCAGGTAGGGCGCGTTGGATAGAGTGTAGACCAGATTGTAGTCCCAGCGATGTTCAGGGAAGTATTCCCGTAGTCGCTTGACCTTGACCAGTGGCCCGCCGATGTTGCCCGAGCGTGCGCCACCATAAAATACACGCGCAGCCCCCGTGTCCCCGGAAAAGGGCGTTGTGACAAGGGTGTGGGCCAGCAGAGTGCTTCGCCATGCACTGCGTAGCAGGCCTTTCAGTAGGGGATCACGCAGGATTCCAGAGTTCATGACTGTAACAGGGGTTGATACACCTTGAGCCAATGGTCACGGCCAACCACAGACCAGTCGGCGACCATCACGGCTTCGCGGGCGGCAATGCGCAACGCGCTGGCCCTATCGGGTAATTCTAATAGTGCTGCCGCACGCTGGACCAAACCATCCACGTTTTCGGAATCTGTCAATCCGCCGGTTATGCCATCAATGATGAGGTCTGAGGCCATGCCGACATTTGTAGACACGACGGGAACGCCGGTGGCCATACCCTCCATGATACCTTTCGGCCCACCCTCTTCTCGTGATGTGACGAAATACAGGTCAAGAGCATGGTAACAGTTCACCAGATCCATATGATTCTTGACGTAGGTATGTACGAACGGGATTTCCGCTGCTTCCAGGCGTCGCTTTACGTACCCTCGTGCCGGTCCGGTCAGAAACACGGTTACGGGGCGGTGCTGAGCAAGTTTGATCACCGCATCGACGAGTACATCGGGTCCTTTGATCCGCTTCGGTTCCATACCGTCGCCCCAGCCAATGCCGTCTTTCTGGAACGAACCGACCACCACTTGGTCATCCATTAGGCCAAAACGGGAGCGAGCTGTTGCGCGTTGTTTCGCTGTTGGCGGGCTAAAGGTCTGTGTATCCACTCCAATGGGTATGCGGACGAGTTTTCCCGCCGGGACCCCCCATTCCAAGAGGCGTTTTTCAATAAGGCTTGCTGCAGTTATTACGCGTGACAAACGTGGGACACTGCTGAGGAATCGATCAATATGGGCAGAAACCTCTGGACCGTCCTCGGCTTTGCCGTGGAAGAATGTTGCAACGTATTGATTATGACTTGCCATGTGCTGGCCCCAGTCCAGCCACATGTACTGAGATCCGAAATGCACCACGCGTCTGGTTAGGCTTTGTGGCGCAGCGGTGGTTGCAATTACATTTGTGCCGGTTATGGCGTTGATGGTGTCACGAATGTGTTCTCCATCCCAACGGATGGACCAGTCAGCTTTCTCGGTCACAAATTGCACAGGCGGGCCTTCTCCTTGCCACAGGCCTGAGGCAGCAGCGATCCGCCATGGCAGGCATGTGGCACGGAATTTCCAGGGGCGCAGTAGGTCTTTCAGCATCGGGCAAGCCATTCCGTCAGAGGCATGTTATCCAGGCGGGCGCATTCGGCCGCGGTCATTCGTTCAGCGATCTGGTGCATGCGGGTACGGGCGGTCCAGCCGAGTTTCTGTTTGGCTTTGCTCGCATCGCCAAATCCGCAGCGCAGTTCGGATGGTCGGAAGAAGGCTGGATCAACCTTGACGTGGGCCCGCCAGTCCAAACCTTGACTGGCGAAGGCGGTGGACACGAAGTCTTGCAGGGGGTTGGCCTCGCCGGTGGCAATGACGAAGTCTTCCGGCTCGGGCTGTTGCAGCATCGCCCACATGGCTTCTACGTATTCCGGCGCCCAGCCCCAGTCGCGGCGTACCGATAAGTCGCCGAGAGTGACTTCACCATGGCCATCGCGGGCAATTCGTGCGGCGGCGGCGGCGATTTTACGGGTGACAAAGCGACTTGGGCGCAAGGGTGATTCATGATTGAAGAGAATGCCTGAGCATGCATAGAGGCCATAGCTGTCGCGGTAATTGGCGACCTCCCAGAAAGCGGTGGATTTGGCTACCGCGTAGGGACTGCGTGGTTGGAAAGGGGAGGTCTCGTCGGCGGCGGTTCCATCGGTGTTGCCGAAACATTCCGATGATCCCGCATTATAAAACCGGCACGGCGCACCCAAGAATCGCAAGACTTCCAAGACGGTTAAGGTGGCCGAAGCGATGCTTTCCAAGGTCTCCACAGGTTGTTGGAAGGACAGGCCGACCGAGCTTTGACCAGACAGATTGTAGATCTCGTTCGGTTCAACCCTGGTGATGGTTTGTAAGACGCTGCGGAAATCGTTGAGGGCGGTGGAATGGACCGTCACTTGATCCAATATGCCGAGCGCGGACAGGGAGGAGAACCGGCCAGATTCGGCATCTCGAGATGTGCCATGGACGATGTAACCTTTGTCCAATAGCAGACGGGCGAGAAAGCCACCGTCCTGACCGGAGATGCCGAAAATCAAGGCTTTTTTAGGTGATGTGGTCATGCCGGAACTCCAGCGCTTGTGGTCACGGGCTTGCGGGCGATGGCAAGGACCATGTGGGCAATGCAAGTGCCGGGGATGAAGGGGGCCAGAACCGCTGCCAGCCCGCGGGTGAGGAGCCAGCTATAGGGGAGGCCGAATTCATGGTGAAGGTGGCGCAGCACGCCTTGCCGCTTATGAATCGGATGGACAGCTGTGACATCAAAACCGCCGAGGGAAAGCTCTTGCGCCAGTTCTGCTCGTGTGAAGCGGTACTGATAGAACCGCAAGGTGCCGGAAATCGGTTGTGGGCGGGCGAATGTGCCGCGAATGGCGTGCCGGAAGTTATCCATTGGGACGGAGACAAAGAGTAGGCCTCCGGGTTTCAGGATGCGTCGTGCTTCGCGGATGCAGTCTTGTGGCCCATTTTCGAAGTGCTCAAACACCCCCCACGAGAAATAGGCATCGAAGCTTTCATCGGCGAAGTCGGTGGCGCGGATATCACCAGCGGCGAATTCCGTTTCAGGGAAGCGGCTTTGCAATTGCGCCACGGTTTTGCGGCTTAAGTCGAGGCCGACGGTGGAGAAGCCATCACGGTTTAAGGCCATCACCCAGTCGCCAAGGCCACAGCCGCCATCTAGAATTCGTGATCCTTGCGGCAAGGTCTTCAGGTGCGGTGCCATCAAGCGGTATTCGTTTTGTCTGCTGATGCGGTCGATTCGGCCTTGTGGTCCGCCTTCCTGTTCCCAAACTTTGGTCCAGTGCGCTTCGACAAAGCCAGTTTCATCGGTCTCGGAATCGGTGGCGACCATGTAGTCTTTGCGCAAGGTCGGTCTCCTAGAACGGGATTTGGTTGCGTAAGACCAGCCATGGATTCCGCCACAGGCGGCGGCGGGCGAGGACCGCTTCACGGTCGGCTAGAAGCGAGTCAAACAGGCGAAGGTATTCAGCCGACATGCGCTCGGCGGTGTTTTGGTAATTGGCCATGGCTGCACGTAGACCAGAATATTCTGACATCATGCGATGGATCAAGGCCGGGACTTCATCAGCGGAGTTAAAACCAAACCCGAAGCTGGCGCAGTATTCGGGCAGGGCTCCACTTTTTCGGTAAAGAAGGGGCAGGCCGCACAGGGCACCTTCTACGTGGTGCATGCCCGCTGGCTCATTGATCGAACCGGTGATGTAGGCGTGATGGCGGGTCAGTTCTTTCACCAGCGGCGGGCCGCTCAGGGGGGTGACATGGTGGGCGTTGGCAAAGGCAAAGCCTTGCGGCAGGTTGCCGATATAGGTGAAGTCGATACGGCCCTTCCATTCTGGTTCTGCCAGCATGCGGTCAAGGGCTTCATAGACATCGAACCCCTTTAGTCGGTTGCCACCCCAGTGGTGGGTGACAAAGCGTAGCGGTTCGGTCCCATTCCATGATGGATTGCTGCCAGGGTGGAACAGGCGGGTATCTCCGCCGTTCAAGATGACGGTGGACGCGGTGTCTTTTTGATAAACCGCGAGGTCTCTCAGCCACGAGGCAATGAACACCGTGTGGTCGGCGGCATAATTTCCGCGCCACAACAGGTGGTTCATGTTGTGGGTGCCCTTACGTTCATCACATTCGTTGATGCGATGGACGACAATGGCACGGCGATTGCGGCTGATTAGATAGCGCAAGATTGCTCCCGGACCAAACGAGACGCTAGGACTGTGGGCGCGGGGGTCGGTCAACAAGATGAGGTCGATGTCATCATCGGCGAGGTCAAAGACCACGTGGTCGCCGCGTGCGGTTGCGGCTTCGGCGAGAGAGCGGGCAAAGTTGTTGCCGCCGCCCCAGGGGCCATCTTGAATATGGTAGCCGATAGCAAGCTTCATGTCGCGTCACTTTTCTGTCGCAGGCAGGGGGACGTACCGAGAAGGGATCGCCCGAGTGCGGTTTCCATATGATGGCGCAGATGGTCGGCCATAATCCTACAGTTCAGGTGGTTCTCGACTACGGTGCGGCCATTGCGCCCAATTTGTGGTGCGAGGTTGGGGTCGTTCAGTGTGCGGGTGATGGCTTGGGCGAGGTCTTCGGCGGAACGCGGAGCACCAGCAAGGAGGCAGGTTTCGCCGTCACGCATTACTTCGCGGTTCCACAGGCCGGGGTAATCGGTCAGAACCACCGCTTTGCCGCAGGCCATAGCCTGCAGAGCCGCGCTTTGTCCAGAAGGTTGTACGGTGTTGGTTATGGGCAGCACGATCAGGCGAGCGCGATGGATCAGGTCGCGGATTGCGCTGTCGCTGAAGCTTTGCATATGCCAGTCGCCGTGCAGAATTTCCACGTTGGCGGCGTCGCTGTGTACCGGTAGGCGGGTGACGATTTTTAGCGGTGGGAAGTCGGCCCTCCATGCAGTGAGCAGGGTGGCATAGTCGCGATGACGATCATTACCAACACTCAGTACGTATCCATCATCATCGGTTTCTGCCGCTGGGGTCCAGAATTGGTGATCCACGCCAAACGGCAGATACGGTACGTTACGGTGCAGAGTTTCTGTCAGAATCCGTGCATCGGTTTGGGCCAGTGCGAGGACGTGGGTGTCGGCCAGCGCCCAACGGAATACGGATCGCCAGCGGCGTGGGGTGGTCGGTTCCACCAATCCCATGGCCAGAAACACCACCTGTGCGCGGAGTAGGCCAAGTCGCCGCAATATACCAAGGCTAAGGCCAAAGGTGTTGGTGGTCACAAAAACGAGGTCCGCATCACCCCATTGGTGCCGCATTT
>JAFGWD010000162.1 GCA_016937315.1 Rhodospirillaceae bacterium | reverse complement strand
GGTTGCTGCAGGAAGCGGGGATTTGGTCTGGACGTTGGGGCCGTTGGCTGGGTTTGCCTTGGCCTCTGAGATTGAGAACAACACCGTCGAGACAGCGAAGTTGGCCGCGTTTTCGCCACGTCGCTTCGATTAGTGCCTTCTTCATATTTGTGTTTTAGCGGTGTCGTGTGGCTGCCAGTTGTCCGGCCGCAAAGAAAATGCCACCAACGGCAACAATCGCTGGGCCGCTGGGCCAATCCCATGCAAAGGATAGCATCAAGCCAACTAGGACGGCTCCACTAGCGAACGCCGCACTTTTGATGGCGGCACCTTCGGGGGTGTGTGAGAAGGGCTGTGCGGCGGCGGCAGGGATGACCAGAAGCGACGTCACCAGCAAGACGCCAACCAGCTTCATGGCTAAGGCAACGTAACCGGCCAATCCGGCCAAAAACAAAATGTCATAAGCGCGATCGGGTAACCCGGAGACCCGAGCAAGGTCGCGGTGCAGGGTGAGAAAAACCAGGCGTCTCCAGACGATCCCCAGCACCAAGCCACCACCTAGGCATGCCGCGACGGTCCACCCGACATCCGATGGTGATAAGGCGAGAATGTCGCCAAACAGCAGAGACATGGGGTCGAATCGAATGGCTCCATTCATGGACAGGATGATCAGCCCTGCGGACAGTCCAACGTGAGCCAAAGAGGCGAGGACGGTATCCATTCCGGTTCCTGTCTGACGTGTGGACAGGGCCAGCAGTAAGGCGGTGATCAGGCCCGCCGTGGCGGCTCCAGCGAAGGGCGGCAGGCCAGCAATCAGGGCAATGGCAATGCCGGGAAGGGAGACGTGGGCTAGGGTTTCCCCAAAAAAGGCGATGCGGCGCCAAACCACCAGACATCCCAGTGGCGCACCAAGGATAGCCAGAGCAAGTCCGGCCATCAGTGGACGCAGAAATAAGGGGTCATCAATCCACGTTGGCATGATTGGAGTCATCTCCGCCATGGGGGGCATGTTGGTGGGGGCGATGGTGGTAAAGTGCCAGATGGGCGCTCTCAGGGTCGGCAAACAAGGTTTGAAAGTTTGCAATCGCGCCCACGTCTTGGGGTGTTCCCTGGCAACAGACATGACGGTTGAGGCAAATCACCCGATCTGTCGCTGCCATCACCACATGCAGGTCGTGCGAAATCATTAAGACGCCAAATCCGAAACGGTCCCGCAGATCGGGCAAGCGTGCATACAGGTCATTTTCAGAAATGGGGTCAAGGCCCTTGCTGGGTTCGTCCAGGATCAGTAAATCTGGCTTGGAAGCTAAGGCCATGGCAATCAGAACCCGTTGACGTTCACCGCCGGAGATTCTGGAAATCGGTTTGTTGATCAAATAAGCGGCTGACATCAGGTCCAGTGCTGTCAGCGCCTCGGTATCGTTCAACCGGTGGGGGAGGTCGAGAAACCGGCGCACGGAGATCGGCACGGTTGGGTCAGTTGGGAAATCCTGTGGTACGTATCCGATCTTTAATCCGGGGGCACGCAGGATTTTGCCACTTTGAGGGCGGATCAGGCCTGCCGCGACACGGGCAAGAGATGTCTTGCCCGCGCCATTTGGTCCGACAATCGTCAGAATCTCTTGCCGTGAGACGTCCAGACTGACGTTTTCAAGGATACTTTGCTCCTCCCGGCTTAAACAAATAGCCCGCAAAGAGATGAGGGTGTCGGGGGGGAGTGGTTGTTCCATCGTCCTGGTCAGGTTCTTTACGATTTTTTGCAGCCTTTGGCTTGTTTTCCAGCTTTGCTGCAATCCGCGCAAATTCCCATGATCTCGACGAGGGGGTAACTGACCTGGAAATTGGCGGTTTTTGCGCCATCGGCGATAGCTTTGTCCATTACGGGATCAGAAATTTCAGTCACCGAACCGCAGCATTGGCAAATCAGGAACTGTGCGGCGTGCGGATCTTCGGGGGTGACGCAGGCCATATAGGCATTGATGGTTGCCAATCTGTGCACAAAACGCTGCTCAATTAAGAAGTCGAGGACGCGATACACTGAAATCGGTGCCGCAATTTTCCCATGGTCTCGCAGGCGCTCCAGGATATCGTAGGCACCGATTGGTTTTCCGGCCCGCAGAATGATTTCAAAAACCCGTCGGCGCAGAGGTGTAAAGCGCACTCCGGCCTTCAGAAAATGTTGATCCGCCGCTTCCAGGGCGGCATCGGGGTCCGACGCATAATCATGCGTATGATGTGCGAAGACGGACATCACGCAATTATCCTTACGGGTTGTGAAGCGACGGATAGGAGGTCCAAGAGTGGGCCGAGGTGGACCCTCGCGCTTCGTTCGGCCATGGCCCTTACAAAAACAAACGACGTGGCATATTTTGTTATAGTGTTACTATACACCGAGTGATGGTTCACCCTATTTTTTCGATGTATGTTGAGCGGACTGTACCGCGTGGAGAATATCGATGCAACGACGTGACGTGAAAATCCTGGCTTTTGGGCTTGTTATGGCGACATGTGGGCTGACAACAGCGCAGGCGCAAGTCCCAAAAGTGGTGACCAGCATCGCCCCTTTGTCTGGAATTGCGGCGGCGGTGATGAAAGATATTGGGACGCCGACGGTGTTATTGCCGCCGGGGCAATCGCCGCATCATGCTGCGCTAAAACCGTCTCAGGCGCGTGCCTTGGCAGGGGCCGACGTGGTGTTGTGGATTGGCCCGGACATGGAAGCTGGTCTTGATAAAGCCTTGGATGCTCGGCCCCAGGCGTGGTTTTCCAGCCATGTGATGACGGCGATGAGCCTGCCCGGCATGACGTTGCGGCCCTTCCGTCATTTGGAAAAAATCGGTGTTGATGATGATCGTCACAATGATCACCACGATGAAAAGGTGGCCTCATCTCAAGGACCGAAAAAGCCAGCCATGGGAGCCGAGTCGGATGCGGGCCATCATCACCATGGAACGATCAATCCCCATCTGTGGCTGGACATCGACAATGCGGTGGTGATCGCGGGTGCTTTGGCGGATCGGTTGGCGGTGTTGGATGCAGAACACGCTGAACGTTATCATCACAATGCCGCAGTG
This sequence comes from Rhodospirillaceae bacterium, assembly GCA_016937315.1. Taxonomy (GTDB): domain Bacteria; phylum Pseudomonadota; class Alphaproteobacteria; order Rhodospirillales; family Rhodospirillaceae; genus Oleispirillum. The sequence goes on along the minus strand of JAFGWD010000162.1, from coordinate 227 downwards.
TTCGCGGACTCTCTCGTCGGCGTGAAAAAGGATATTGCGGCACGGTTGTCTGGCTTGGAAGGCAAGGGGTTCGTGGTGTTTCACGATGCCTATGCGTATTTTGAAGCGCCCTTCGGGTTGGGTGCGGTCGCGGCCTTAACCCTGGATCCGGCACAGCCCATTGGTGGCCAGCACTTAATCGATGTGCGGGACAAGGTTCGGACTACGGGTGCCGTCTGTATCTTTGC
>JAFGWD010000161.1 GCA_016937315.1 Rhodospirillaceae bacterium | reverse complement strand
GTTAAGGCTTGTTCCAACATATAACAAGACAGGCGGGTATCCTTACCAATCACCACGGTATGACGGTACTCACCCCGTTGAAACAAACGCCCTGCGGCCATGCCAATTTTCATGGCCGTGGCGGCAGTCATCGGTTCGATATTGGCTGTGCCCCGCACGCCATCGGTGCCGAACAGGCGTCTTATGGTCATTTTCTAAAGCTGCCCCCAAAATGCAACATGGACCTGCCAAAAACCTAAAGGATGATCTTCCGACAGGAAAGGATTTCCGCCGTCACTCGGCGTGATCTATGGCGGTTTGCACCTTCACCGCCTGCACGGTTTCAGCCACGTCGTGAACCCGCACGATGTTCGCCCCCGACCGCACCCCCGACAGAGCCAACGCCAAAGATCCCGGCATCCGCGCCTTTGGCTCCACACCGCCACAAACTTTGGTAATCAGCGTCTTACGTGACGCCCCCAAAAGTAAGGGAACGCCCAGTCCACGATAGAGGGACAACCACCGCAAAATCGACAGATTGTGATCCACCGTTTTGCCAAACCCAATCCCCGGATCCACACACAAACGGTGGGACGCAATCCCCGCCGCGACACAGGCCTTCACCCGATCGCGTAAATAGTCAAAGACATCAAACGGGGCACACGCATACACCGGTGCGGTTTGCATGGTCTGTGGTTCACCCTGCATATGCATCAGAATAACGCCAACATCCGCCGCGCGCATCACATTCAAAGCCTCAGGATCTCCGGTTAAGGCCGTTACATCATTAACGATACGTGCCCCAGCAGACACCCCGGCTGCCATGGTTGCGGCATGGCGCGTATCCACGGACACACAAATCCCCTGCTCCGCTAAGGCCCGAATCACCGGTTCGACACGACGGATTTCCTCGTCTGGAGAAACTGCCGAAGCACCGGGGCGGGTGGATTCGCCACCAACATCAATAATCGTCGCTCCGGCATCCACCATTGCCAAGGCATCGGCAATGGCGATTTCCGGTATCAAACGCTCCCCACCATCGGAAAAGCTGTCGGGCGTCACATTGACGATCCCCATGATGTGGGGTCGATCCATGGAAAGCCCCGCAAAATCGGGGAGTGGAGATTGCAACCCCTCCATCGCCAGATCTATATCGGGGTGCATTCCTTCGACCTCACGCACCGAAAGCCGATAGGCCAGAACTTTTTCTCCGGTACACACCGCCAAATAGACGCAACAAAACGCCTGTTCGGTTCCACCGAACCAGGCCGCCCGCCCGGATTCGACGATCCCACGCGCCAGCGGACCGGATAAAATATCCGCCGGTGCCAGATAAGCCTTGGCCGAAGACGAAAAAGCGTTACCCAGCCCAGGGGCCGGGTAACGCACATTCTGATTCATGAACGCGTTCGTCACGATTTCCTCTGTCGGATCATGCCTCGGGCTGCGGCTCCGCATCCTCGGCAACAGGAGTCTGACCTCCCGCCGCCGGCACCGAAGTACGACGCCCACCGTCACGGCTACGCGGTGCCGCCGGATCTTCGCGCACAACCGCCTCGCCACGTAACAATGCCTTAATTTCTTCGCCAGACAGGGTTTCGTATTCCAAGAGCCCCCGTGCAATGATTTCCAACCGATCACGTTGCTCGGTCAAAATGGCGCGTGCCTTGGCATTGCCTTCTTCCACCAGTCTGCGGATTTCGTCATCCACCTTGCGTGCGGTTTCGTCCGAGATGGTTTTGCTCCGCGATACCGAATGCCCCAGGAAAACCTCCTGGTCTGGCTCTTCATAAGCCAACGGCCCCAACTCGCTCATTCCCCACTGCATGACCATGGCACGCGCCATGGCCGTGGCCATACGAATATCCTGTTGCGCTCCATTGGTCACTTTTTCCGGGCCAAAGATCATTTCCTCGGACAAACGTCCGGCCATGGCAACGGCAATCCGCGCTTCCAAGAACTCCTTGGACATGCTGTAGCGATCTTTTTCCGGCAGTCCCATGACCAACCCCATGGCCCGGCCTCGCGGAATAATCGTCGCCTTATGGATCGGATCGGACACCGCAAACTGCAACTGCACCAGAGCATGCCCAGCCTCGTGATAGGCGGTCAGGCGTTTTTCCTCTGGCCCTAAGACCATGGAACGACGCTCGGCCCCCATCATCACCTTATCCTTGGCTTCTTCGAACTCCGACATAGTAACGACACGCTTTGACCGCCGCGCCGCCATCAACGCCGCTTCATTCACCAAGTTGGCAAGATCGGCACCGGAAAACCCCGGAGTCCCACGCGCCAGAATCTTGGGATCAACATCAGCACCCAAAGGTACCTTACGCATATGCACCCGCAAAATTTGCTCACGTCCGCCCACGTCCGGGTTGGGTACGTGCACTTCACGATCGAAACGACCGGGACGCAACAATGCCGGATCCAACACGTCTGGACGGTTGGTGGCGGCAATCAGAATCACCCCTTCGGTAGACTCGAAGCCATCCATCTCCACCAGCAACTGATTTAACGTCTGTTCGCGTTCGTCATTGCCGCCGCCCAGGCCCGCGCCACGGTGGCGACCGACAGCGTCAATTTCATCGATAAAGATGATACACGGCGCATTCTTTTTGCCTTGTTCAAACATATCGCGAACACGAGACGCGCCAACACCGACAAACATTTCCACGAAATCAGAACCGGAAATCGTAAAGAACGGCACATTGGCTTCGCCCGCAATGGCACGCGCCAGCAGCGTTTTGCCCGTACCCGGAGGCCCAATCAACAACACGCCCTTCGGAATTCGGCCACCCAGGCGCTGGAATTTTTGCGGATCGCGGAGAAATTCGACAACTTCCTCCAGCTCATCCTTCGCTTCATCAATACCGGCCACATCTTCAAAGGTGACGCGCCCTTGATGCTCCGTCAAAAGCTTGGCACGCGACTTACCAAAGCCCATGGCCTTGCCCCCGCCGCCTTGCATTTGGCGCATCAGGTAGATCCAAACCCCAATTAACAGCAACATCGGGAACCAGGACACCACAATGCTCCAGAAACTGGGCGCATTTTCGGGAACCGGCTCGGCAGTGATTTTCACGCCAGCCGTCCGCAGAGTGGTCACCATATCCGGGTCAGCCGGCATATAAGTCGAAAAGCTCTCCCCGCCCTGCAGTTGTCCAACGACCTGGCGCCCCTGGATGGTCACCGAGCGCACCGTGCCCTTTTCCACCATGCCCATGAAGTCGGAATACGCGACGGCATTGCTTTCTTGTACTTTATCTGAATTCTGGAACTCGCTGAAAACCGCCAGCAGAATGATACCAATCAGAACCCAGAGGGCGATATTTTTGCCAACGTTCAATGCGAGAATCCCTTCCTTTACGCCTGAAAGGCCAACGCCGAGCCACACCTTAAGCTCCGGCTTCACGTCAATAGATAAGGCGTGCGTTTCATGGCGCAAGCCAATCCGTACACGCGGTCACACCATGCGGGGGCAAAAACCGCAGCGGCGGAATGCCGGGATCATAGCCCAGGAGCGACGGCACGCAAACACCATCAGCACCCTCAACCACAGGAATCCGAGAAATTACTGCCGAGGGCGGCGTCTCTTCGCTTTTTCCCAGGGAGGACCACGCCTCAGAAATCGCCGTACGTTCCTGTGCATCCCGAGGGTACCGCAAACGGTCGCACCATTCCGGCGTAGTCACGAAGCGCCCATCCCAAAGCGCTCCATCCCAATGAGGTGGCCTCGCCACACGACGTTCCCGCACGATCCACAAACCACCGTTCCCCGGACGTACCACGCATCCACCCAGTGTTGCACCACGCCCAGCCAATGCGGCATTAACCACCCGATCCAAGGCCGCACGGGATGGCGCATACACCCCACCACCAATACATCGCAATACAGAAGCCCAGAGATTCCGATCCGCATCAACATCTTGTGGTGCCGCCCGCCACGCATCCAGATCGAACCAAGCATACCCAAGAGAAGAAACCCGCACCCAGGCTTGCATACGTGATGCACAAACCTGTTCTGCACGCATCCGCCGCACCTGTGCGACAGCAATCGCGGCGTCCATGGCAGAAAGCATGGTTTTCGAAGTCTGCGCCAACCGCTTACGAACCCGATTGCGTTCAAACGCATCGGACACGTTAGAGGAATCCTCGACCCAGGGTTGCCCCAAGACTTGGCACAGCGCCACCAAGTCTGTCTTTTCGACCCCCAACAACGGACGCAACACACGGCAATTCCGGCGAACATCCATAAACGCCATTCCCGCTTCGCCTTGGCCAAGCCCCCGTACTGCACGCATCACCACGGTTTCCCGTTGATCACCAGCGTGGTGCCCCAAAAGCAAATGCAAGGCCCCGGCTTCACGGCACATCATATCAAAAGCCTGGTAGCGCACACGCCGGGCCGCCGCCTCAATCCCCGTCTCAGGTTTTTCCCCATCCCAAACCACGACCCGGTGGTCAACACCTAAGGCCCGCAGCCATTCCGTCACACGTTCGGTTTCCATTGCGGATTCGGGCCGCAACCGATGGTCCACGGTCAGCGCCAGAACCCTACCACCACGCGCCACGCACCAGCGCTGCGTCAGGCGCAGCAAGGCCATGCTGTCGGCCCCACCGGACACCGCCACCGCCACCAAGGGTTGATTTTCAAACCCACCGGCTCTGTCCATCACGACGGAAAAGACCGACAACAGAGCCGCCGGTCCTGCGACATCCCAAACCTCAGACTGTCGGGAAATTAGCGGCACTTGAGTTCGCTACGGGTCTTCCGCGCCAAGTCCAGAACCGCCTTTGACGCAGAAGGATATTCTTTCAATAATTGATTGAACGCGGCACAGGCTTTTTCCGACTGGTTGAGTTTACGCATACTGAACCCCAGCTTGAACAAACTGTCCGGTGCCTTCGTCCCTTTGCGAAACTTCTTATATCCATCGGCAAAAGCCACAGCCGCTTGTTCGAATTGGCCGCGCACATAATAGGTCTCGCCCAACCAATATTGCGCATTGCCCGCAAAGTCGCTGTCACCATGAACCTTCAAGAAGCTCTTAAAAGCAACTTCCGCCGCCGGATAATCGGCCTTCAACAACAAGCCACGAGCCTTACGATAGGCGTCTTCAGCCGTTTCCCCGGTTTTGTCTTGTGCTGTCGTTTGCGCCGGGGCAACAGCAGATTTCGACGATGGTACGGTCTGCCCCAAGGGAGCCGCAGGTTGTCCTGGTTGCGGCTCCACCCCTGATTCCGGGGGGGCCGTCACGCCTTTTTCCAGAGCCTGAAAGCGAAAATCCGTGTCCGCCAACATACGTTCCATGTTTTGGCGGTTTTTCTCAATTTTATAGGACAGCTCTTCGATCTGACCGGTCAAGTCGCGGATTTGCTCTTCCAACTGACCAATCCGCACGAACAGGGACGCTGACGAGTCGGACGACAACGCTCCGTCGCCACCACCACTGCCCGCCGCCTGATCCCGATAGGCTTGACGCTGAAGCACCGTAAGGTCGCGTTCAACCCGTTCCAACCGGGACGAAAGACTACCGGCATCCTGCGCCTGTGCAAAACCAACGGCTGAGAACACGCCACACACAGCGAAAACGCAGACCCAAGTTCCCTTACGCAACCGCGCAATCCCCCAGTTGGTCATGCCCTATCCTTCTCAGATCGTGATTCAAAAAAACAGGGCGTCCACCCTTCTTCGCATGGCGAGGAACGGCGGGCGCCCAACACGTTAGGTCCGCTATTGCGGGGAGAAGCCTTACTTCGCCACAACCGTCACGGAACGGCGGTTCTGCGCCCAAGCATACTCATTCGAACCAACCACCGCCGGACGCTCCTTACCATAGGAGATCACCTGAACACGGGCATCAGAAACACCCTGAGCCTTCAGGAACTGCTTGACGGAATTGGCACGACGTTCACCCAGCGCAAGGTTATATTCGCGGGTGCCGCGTTCATCGGCATGACCTTCGATGGACACTTTGGCGTTCGGATAGGCCTTCAGCCACGCAACCTGACCCATCAGGGTCTTCACTGCGGACTCATCCAAATCGGAACGGTCGAACGCAAAGAACACGCGATCTTTGGCATTCGCAACAAAATCTGCGGCAGTTCCCGGAGCCGGAGCATTTACTGCACCCTTACCGGCCCCCGACGCATCACCACCTTCTTGCGGACCAGAGGCGCAAGCCGCCACGAGCAGGCTAGCCGCCACAACACTCAAAACACTGATCTTCATTGCCTTCATCTCCCACTCGGGAATTAAAAATGACACGGCCACACGGCTGCGGCACGACCGCCGGGAAACCGATCTGGTTGGTCTTTGTCATACTTCAACCACATTGGGTTCGCTATCAGAATTAAAATTGTCTCGCACCGCAGCAACCCAGTGTGATGTTCCTGCCACACCCGCCAGCCTCCCCCAATGGATCAGGGGATCAACGGCGACCACGCCGGGTCCGACGCCTGGACAGGAGTCACAACCCGGCGTTCATTGTAACCTGTTAAGTCGATACTGTAGAGATAAGAATCGCCGCCTTGTCCCCGTGCATCAGATGGATTCTGCCGAAAATACATCAGAACCCGGCCATTGGGTGCCCAAGTTGGCCCTTCGACCAAATATCCATCAGACAGCAACCGCTCCCCCGAACCATCGGGTTTCATGACGCCAATGAAAAAACGTCCCTGTGCCATTTTGGTGAAAGCGATGTAATCACCACGCGGCGACCATACCGGAGTCGCGTACCGGCCATTCCCATGTGTGATGCGATGAACCCCACTGCCGTCCGCATTCATCACGTAGAGCTGTTGACTGCCCCCTCGATCCGAATTGAACACAATGCGTTGAGAATCTGGAGAATATGACGGCGAGGTATCAATCGCGGGGGTATTGGTCAAACGGCGGCGCTCCAGGGTCCGCAGGTCCATGACATAAATGTCAGAACTTCCCCCACGCGCCATACTCATGATCACACGATTGCCATCCGGCGAGAAACGCGGGGCAAAGGTCATGCCAGGAAAATCCCCCAAGCGTTCACGTTTGCCGGTATCGATGTTGTACAGGTACACCCGAGGCACGCCGTTATAGTACGACATGTAGGTGATTTCCTGGGTTGACGGCGAAAACCGAGGAGTCAGAACCAAATCTGCACCATCGGTCAAAAAGCGATGATTGGCCCCATCTTGATCCATGATTGCCAAGCGCTTCACACGCTTAATCGCCGGGCCGTTTTCCGCAATATAGATGATACGAGAATCGAAATACCCAGACTCCCCGGTCAGGCGCTCATACACCGAATCCGCAATAATATGGGCAATGCGCCGCCAATTTCCGGGTTCGGTCACATAGGCCTGTGCTTTAATCTGCTGTGTCGCAAAAACATCCCACAAGCGGAATTCCACACGCAGACGTCCATCCGATTGCAACGCCGTACGCCCCTGGACCAATCCCTGTGCATTAATCGCCTGCCAATCGGGAAACCGTGGCTGCACCTGCATTGAGGCAAATGTCTGGATAAAGGCACGGGAATCAATCCCACGGAACAGGCCGGAACGTTCCAAATCCGCCTGCACAACCCCGGCAAGGTCAGCCCCCAGACGGGATGCACGCTCGTCATCACCACCAAAGGCCGGAATGGCGATTGGAATGGGGTCCACGTTGCCGCGCGTGATGTCGATACGCAATTCAGCATGCGCCACCCCCGCCTCTCCCACCACAGAGAGAACCAGGCCAAGAAGGGTTGCACCAATCCACCCCCGCGCACGAGACCATGCCTTCATCATCACATTTTCCCTTTTGGAAACGACCTCATTACAGACGATCCTGCGGACGGAAGAATAAACGCACATCGCGCCAAACCTCATATTTCTTTTGCGGTGCCTGCACCGGACTGGCCATAAATACGGCGCGAAGGGCACTTTCCGCAAGGGAGCGGAACACCGGATCACGTCCCATCCGGGCCTGATCGACAATCTTTGCTGTACGCACCACACCATTGGAATCGAACGTCACGGCAATTTCGATGACCACATCAAGCGCACCGGCCTTTCCCGGATCAACGTTCCAATGACGTTCGATCTGAGCCCGGATCATATCCATTTCGCTGATTGTCAGGACATCGCCAAAACCGTCGCGATCCTTTGATATAGCAGGGGCCTGAATGGCACCAGGAGTCCCCGTTTTACCCCCCGCGGCCTTGCCAGGCGGAAACGAAGACGGCGACGTGGTGTCCTTACGCAGCTTATCGACCGAAGCCATCAAATCATCAAACGACGGACTCGGCTTTTGAGCGACCGTCTTCACGGGTGGGATTTTCTTGTCGGCCTTCTCGCCCGTTTTCTTTTGTGGCTCAGGTTTTTTCTTTTCCGCCTTTTTCGGTTCTGGCTTCTTCGCCTCTTCAACCATCGCCGCCTTGGGTTCTTCTTTTTTCTGCGGCTGCGGCTGTGGTTTCGGTTCTGGCTTCGGCGGCACCGGCTTCGGCGGCACCGGTTTCGGTGGCTCCGGTTTCGGTGGCTCCGGTTTCTTTTCCGGAAGCTTTTTATCCGGTTCTTTGTCCTCGCCTTTCGGCTTGTCGATAGCCGTCGCCTTCGGCAAAGACGTTTTTTCGCCGACTTGAACCTTACTCAGGTCCACGATCAAAATGCGTTCGGTGATTTCCGGTGGTTCAGGCGTCAAATAAGGAAGCCCGACGACCCCGAACAAAATCACCGCAAAATGCAAGGCCAGGGAATACCCAAGCTCACGCTGCATGGTTCGCCTGCATCCCTTTTAAGGTTTCTTTCGGGTCTTACGGGTGGCGTCTTTCTTCGGCGCCTCACCGGTCCCGGTTTCCAGACCAACCTTTTCGATGCCAGCCTCCTTCAAGGCTTGCATCACCCCCATCACCACGCCATAGGCCGCTACGCGGTCCCCACTGATCACCACGCCAAGCTCTGGGTTGGCACGCCGCATTTCAACGACACGGCCAACCAACTGCGTGACATCCACGGGGTCCGTACCGAGGTAAACCGTCCCCGCCTCATCCACCGAAATCCGAAGAGACCGATTGGCATCGGCTAAGACCTGAGACCCGCCTTGTGGCAAATCCAAAGGCACCCCGGTCGTCATCAAAGGCGCGGTCACCATGAAGATCACCAACAGAACCAACATCACATCGACCATCGGCGTGACGTTGATATCGGACATACGTGCCGTTTTGCCTCGGCTTCGACCTCTACGTCCGCCGGATACCGCCATCCCCATGGTCAGCGCCTTTCGTCGAGCTGACGCGACACAATCGCCGAGAATTCGCCGGAGAAAATTTCCAACCGCTTGGCATACCGATCAATATCCGTGGACAGTTTGTTGTAGGCAATCACCGCCGGAATCGCCGCAACCAAGCCCAAAGCGGTGGCGAACAGAGCCTCGGCAATCCCCGGTGCGACAACGGCCAAGGACGTATTCTTGCTCAAACCAATGGCATGAAAGCTGTTCATGATGCCCCACACCGTGCCAAACAGACCGATAAACGGCGACACTGACCCCGTGGAAGCCAGAAACCCCATACGGGCCTCAACCTGTTCCAGTTCCCGTTCGCTGGTGATCTGCATGACCCGCTCGATGCGCTGTGCCAAGGAGGCTTTCAGGGAAGCGGCTTCGGTTCGAGTGCGTTCGATGGAGCGTTGCCATTCCCGCATCGCGGCAACGAAGATCGCACTCATCGGATCTTTCGCGTTCTTTCCAATCCGCACGTAAAGATCATCCAGCGGTCCACCAGACCAAAACTGCTCCTCGAATTCGCGTGCATGGCGATTCAACGATGCCAACCTGCGGATTTTCTCGAAGATAATCGCCCACGACCACACCGACGCACAGATCAGGGCGATCATCACAGCCTTGACCACCAGGTCCGCCTGCAAGAACAAGGTAATCATCGACAAATCGGTTTGCGCTTCCATACGCCTTGCCTTTCTTTCACCGCCCGTCCCAAGGCCACACGCCTCTAGACGCCGATCAACCTTTTACCAGAAGCTTTGTCAAGTCCGTCCGCAAAGCATTCGGAATACGTGCCGGACGCTGCGTCATAGCGGACACACACCCAAGCCTGGCAACCGCTTCGACAAGGATATCGTTTCCACGTCGGAAGGTTTGTGCCATGTCCAAACTGGCACCACCAACCGCGATGACGCGGGTTCGCACATCCAGAACATCGTCCAAAACCGCCGATTTCAGATAATCCACCGCAAACCGGCGCATAACAAAGGCCACTCCTGCATCCTGTCCAGGATATTCGCCCCGAACCAAGCGCCCATTCTCCCAGCCCCCCATACGCAACAGGGCTGAACGTGCGCGTTCAGCAAATTTCAGATAATTGGCGTAATAAACGACACCTCCGGCATCGGTATCTTCGTAATACACGCGGATTTTCAGAACGTGGGTATCCCCATCGAAATACGACGCGCCCCCTTCGCCCATCACCCTATCCACATCCATAGAAGACATCTGTTCCATGGATCACCCCTCTCCGTCATCAACGCCATCCGCTGCGTCCAACAACCCCAGTTGCTCTGACCCACGCGGCGGTTGCGCCAAGCCCAAATGGCGATACCCCTTTGCCGACAATACGCGCCCACGCGGCGTGCGCTGCACCAGACCTTGCTGCATCAAAAATGGTTCGATGACATCCTCCAAGGTATCGCGTTCTTCCGCCAGCGCTGCGGCCAAGGTTTCGATCCCCACCGGCCCTCCGCCGTAAGATTCAATAATACAAAGCAAATAGCGCCGGTCCTGGCTGTCAAGACCGATCCCGTCAACTTCCAACCGATTGAGCGCACGGTCAGCCACCCCCTTATCGACCGTCCCGGCCCCACCCCCCGTTGCAAAGCCACGCACCCGCCGCAACAACCGCCCCGCCACACGAGGTGTTCCCCGTGACCGCCGCGCAATTTCCACCGCGCCATCATCGGTC
>JAFGWD010000160.1 GCA_016937315.1 Rhodospirillaceae bacterium | reverse complement strand
TGCAACGATCAGCGGCGATTGGCTGGAAAAAAATCGCATTGGCGCAGATATCAAGCTCTATGATACGCAAGAAAATGCGTATCTTGATCTGGCGGCGGGTCGGGTGACGACTATTCTTGCCGATGCTTTTGTCAGTTACGAGTGGTTGCGTTCGGAAACCGGCAAGGATTTCGAGTTTAAGGGGGCACCGGTGTTCGACGGCGACTTGATTGGGATTGCTTTACGCAAAGGCAACACGGACTTGCGTGATAAGTTCAACAAGGCGATCAAGGACATCGTTGCGGATGGCACGTATGCCAAGATCAATGCGAAGTATTTTCCGTTTTCTATCTATTGATCCATATGAAAACCGGCGGAGCCTTGGCTCCGCCGGTTTTGTTTAGGTTTTAGGTTTTTTATGATTGATTTACACGGTTTTGGTGCGTTGCTTTTTGCAGGGACGTTTATGACTCTGCAATTGACGTTCTGTGCCTTGGCCTTGGGTCTGATTCTGGGGATTTTTGGGGCAACGGCAAAATTGTCCGATGCCTCTGTGCTGCGCTGGTTGGGGAACAGTTATTCCACCCTGGTGCGTGGGATGCCCGAGTTTTTGATGGTCTTGATTTTCTATTTTGGCGCGACCGATGTTTTGATGTCCGTGGCTTCGTGCTTTGGTTATGACGAGTATATTGAAGTCAGCGCCTTTGTTGCAGGGACGACGGCTCTTGGATTTATTTTTGGTGCCTATGCGTCCGAACTGTTCCGTGGGGCGATTATCGCCATTCATCCGGGGCAGGCGGAAGCCGCTCGTGCCCTTGGGATGAGTCGTCGGCAGACGTTTTTTCGCATCACCTTGCCCCAGGTCTGGCGTATCGCCCTGCCAGGATTGGGCAATTTGTTTATGATTTTGATGAAGGACACAGCGCTGGTGTCCGTGGTTGGCCTGGAAGAATTGATGCGCGTGACGTCATTCGCGGTGGGCCGCAGCAAGGAACCCTTCACCTTTTATCTCACGGCGGCGGTGATCTATCTTGTCCTGACCTCGGTTGCATCCCTCGGAATGCAACGTTTGGAAAAGCGTGCCAACCTTGGCGTGCGGGAGCTCGCCTGATGGATTGGGATGTGGTGTTGCAGATGATCCCCAAGCTGGCCGAAGGCGCGGTTTTGACGCTCAAGCTTTTGGTGCTTTCGGGGGTTATCGGGTTGTGCCTTGCGGTGCCGATGGCGGTTGCTAAGGCATCTCGTGTCTGGTGGATCAGTCTGTTCCCCCGTGTTTACGTGTTTTTCTTCCGTGGGACACCCTTGTTGGTGCAGTTGTTTTTGGTCTATTACGGGTTGGGTCAGTTCGAGACGGTGCGGTCAAGTATCCTGTGGCCGGTTTTGTTTAATGCCTATTGGTGCGCGGTTCTGACTTTTTCATTACATACGGCGGCCTATATCACCGAAATCTTGCGTGGTGCGATTCAGGCGGTTCCTCCTGGCGAAATCGAAGCGGCGCGTGCGATCGGCATGCGTCCGTCACAAGTGTTTCGCCGGATTGTGTTGCCGCGTGCCTTTCGTATGGCGTTGCCAGCTTATGGCAATGAGGTGATTTTGATGCTGAAGGCGAGTGCCTTAGCCAGCACCATTACCTTGTTGGATATCACGGGCATGGCACATACCTTGTATGCCAAGACCTATTTGCCGATGGAATCCTTTGTCACGGCGGGTGTTTTTTACCTGATCATCACCTACGCGTTGACGCACTTGATTTGGTTTTTGGAACGACGCCTTCACCCAGATCGTAAAGAACCGGTGACGATCATCGGCTGATTCCGTGGTGTCGGAGCCGTCACAGGGAGGCACCATCATCATAAGGGTCACGCGGCGCCATATGTTGTGGTCTGCGGTTGCATGCCTGGGGGGCTTTGGCCTGTCGCCTGTCGCCTGTCAATCGTTGGCAGATGCACTTGCCGCGTGGGTGAACAGGTGCGATAACGGCAATATCAAACCAATAGAGGGCGAGCCATGCTTTCCGAGGATATTTTGCGCGCTGCGATACCGGCGGTGCTGACCGAAGCCCACTTTCCCGAACTGCCTAACTATTACAAAGGCAAGGTGCGAGAGAATTATGATCTGCCTGATGGGCGGCGCATCTTGATTTCCACGGATCGGCAGAGTGCGTTCGATAAGGTGTTGGCGGCAGTGCCATTCAAGGGTCAGGTTCTGACCCAGACGGCACGGTTTTGGTTCGAGGCAACGGCGGATATTTGCCCCAACCATGTCCTGGATTATCCAGACCCCAACGTTGTCGTGGGGCGTAAACTGGAGATGTTGCCGGTTGAAGTCGTGGTGCGCGACTATTTGACGGGATCAACGGACACCTCAATCTGGACTATGTACAAATCTGGCAAGCGGACCATGTACGGGCTTTCGTTTCCGGATGGTTTGGTGAAGAACGACCGCCTTCCAGAAACCATTCTGACGCCGACCACCAAGGCGGTGGCAGCGGGTGGACACGACCATCCAATCACACCTGCGGAAATCGTTTTCCAGGGGCTTTTGACCCAGGCGCAGTGGGATGAAGTGGCGGATATCTCGTTGAAGCTGTTTGCACGAGGTCGTGAAATCGCCGCCAAGAACGGTTTGATTCTGGTGGATACCAAGTTCGAATTCGGAACGGATGCGGCGGGCCGAATTACCTTGGCTGATGAAATATTGACGCCTGATAGCAGCCGCTATTGGACGGCGGATACCTATCCTGTGCGTCATGTGGATGGTGAAGAACCGGAGAGTTTGGATAAGGAATTCTTGCGCCTGTGGATTGCTTCGCGCTGTGATCCTTACAAGGATCCTATTCCAGACATTCCCGACGACACGTTGGTGGATTTTTCGCGCCGGTATATCGCGTTGTACGAAGGTGTAACCGGTAAGGATTTTGTGGCGCCGCCGACTGGTGAGCCGGTTAAGGACCGTATTCGTCGCAATTTGGCGGCGTATTTTTAAGTCACACGCTTCGTCGATTCGGGGCATCCCGCAGAAAAACAAAGCCCTCCACCTGAATGGTGGGGGGCTTTTTCGTGTGCTGTGGGCGCGAGTTATGAACGTATGCTCTTTTCGCTTGATGATCGGGCGGGGGAGGTGTAGTTATGAACATGTGCTCATAACAAGGAGGTCACTATGCCGCGTCCGCGCAAACTTCGTACCGTTCGAGAAGGCGTTTCCGTACGCCTTTTCAAACCCCAGGGCGTACCGATGTGCGATCTGAAGGGTTTGGTGTTGAGCGAAGATGGCCTGGAGGCCTTGCGTTTGGCCGATGCGGAAGGCCTGGAGCATATTGCTGCTGCGGAATCCATGGAGATTTCTCGCCCGACGTTTTCTCGACTTTTGGCCGAGGCACGGACCACCGTGGCTACGGCCCTGAGCCAGGGCTGGGCAATTAGCATTGAGGGCGGAGCGGTAACTCCTGTGGCCTCGACGGAGGAGCCAGAGTGTGTTTCTGGCCGACGTGGTGGACGTGGTATGCGGCGGCGGCGTGGTCATTGTGGCCAGTCGTGGGCCGCGATCCCGCTGTCCGAAGACGCGGCTTTCAAGACTGAAAAGGATGATGATGATGCCTAATCGTGATGGAACGGGTCCACGCATGGGACGTGGGCAGGGTTTTGGTGGTGGACAAGGGCGCGGTCAGAAATGTGCTGGCGGTGGTCTTGGGAATGGGCGTGGCCAAGGTATGGGCGCTGGGCGTGGCCAAGGTATGGGCGCTGGGCGTGGCATGCGTGGTGTTGGAAACGTGTCAGCAAAGGACGAAGTGGTGCTCAGTGACGTTGGAACTTTGACGGCGGTAAGTGCTCAGGGAGAAGGTTTGGATGCTGCGGTTGACGCGCGTTTTGGTCGTGCCGCTGGGTTTGTCCTGGTGAATGGGTCGGGTGAGGCTGTGGGTTATATCGACAACCTTTCCGCTGATGCCTTGGGCCATGGCGCGGGTCTGGCGTCAGCCGAAGCTGTGGCGCGTGCGGGGGCAAAAATCCTTTTGACGGGCCGTGTCGGGCCGAAGGCTGCTGCGGCTTTGGCCGCTGCGGGGGTTCGGGTGGTCGAAGGCTGTGATGGCCTGTCCGTTGGCGAAGCGGTGAAACGGATTGAACAAGCATGATTGTCGCGGTTGCCAGCGGTAAGGGTGGCACCGGCAAGACGACGGTGGCTGCGGCGCTTTCCCGTCTGTGGGGTGGGCGTCGGGTCGCCGTTGATCTGGATGTCGAAGCGCCAAACTTGCATTTGTTCTTGCGCCCCGTGATTGCGGGACATCAGGAGTCCGGCATTGTGGTGCCAGTGGTCGCACACCCCGAACGCTGCACCGGTTGTGGGGCGTGCAGTGATATCTGTGCGTTTAAGGCAGTCTTGACGTTCGGTGATTTCCCCGTGGTGTTTCCTGAAATGTGTCATGCCTGTGGGGGGTGTTTTGCGGTTTGCTCAGAAGGTGTGTTTGCCCCCGGACGGCGCGTATTGGGGGAAATCCATTGGGGGCGAGTGCCGTCGGTGACCGGAGAATTGACTTTCGTGATGGGGGAGATGCGGGTTGGCGAAGCGATGAGCCCTCCCCTGATCCGGGATGTCACTCACCGTATGATGGATATGCGGCCTTCTGATGGTGATGCGATTCTTGATGCGCCGCCTGGGACCTCGTGTCCGGCGATGCAGGCGGTGCGTCCTGCCGATGTTTTGGTTTTGGTGACGGAACCGACACCGTTTGGATTGCACGACCTGGATCTCGCCTGGCAGGCGTTTGCGCCGTTCGGTGTTCCTGCTGGTGTGGTGATCAACCGTGCAGGTGGCGGTGGACTCGCAGGTGATGCGGCTATCGAGGCATGGTGCGTGGACAAGGGATTGCCGGTTTTGGCGCGTCTGTCGTTTGATCGGGCGGTGGCGGAGGCTTATGCCCAAGGGGTGCCTGCCGATGCTGTAAGTCCAGAGGCGCATGCGGTTTTTGCCGATTTGGTCAAGAAAGTGCAAGCCCTGGGTCAAGGGCAGGTCAGCAAGGAGAGTCGTCATGTCGGCGCTTGAAATCACGATTTTGAGCGGCAAGGGAGGGACGGGAAAGACCTCTGTTTCTGCTGCTTTTGTCCGTCTTGCCAAGCAAGCTGTGATCTGCGATCTTGATGTTGATGCCTCGGATCTGCCCCTGCTTTTGACTCCTGACGTTCAGGAAACGCATGTTTTTGAATCGGGCTTTGTAGCGGAGCTTGATCCTGCGTTGTGCCGCAATTGCGGGCGTTGCTTGACATGGTGCCGGTTTGACGCCTTTTCCGAAGGGCCGGACGGCATCATAGAACTGGATCAAAGTCGCTGTGAAGGCTGTGGGGTTTGTGCCCATTTCTGTCGTCCTGGCGCGTTGGTCATGCAGCCACGGGTTTGTGGTGCGTGGTACCAATCCGAAACCGACTTTGGACCGATGATGCATGCTCGCCTCAATCCTGGGGAAGAGAACTCCGGCAAGTTGATTTCCCTGCTGCGACAGGAAGCAACGCGTTTGGCTGTGGATCGTGGGATGTCCTTAATCCTTGGTGATGGTCCGCCCGGTATTGGTTGTCCTGCGATCAGTGCCGTGGGTGGAACGGACTATGTTGTTTTGGTGACGGAACCAACACCTTCGGGGGTGTCGGATTTGGGACGGGTCGCTGGTCTGTGTGCACACTTCGATCGGCCTGCGGGAATTATTATCAACAAGGCGGATTTGGACTCGGCGCGGGTGGCGGAAATCGAGGATATGGCCGCATCTCGTGGTATGCCGATCTTGGCATACATTCCCTTTGCCAATGGTGCGATGCGTGCTTTGGTGGAGGGGCGGTCACTTCTTGATGTGCCGGAAACTGCCCCGGCGCTTGTCGCGGCGTGG
>JAFGWD010000159.1 GCA_016937315.1 Rhodospirillaceae bacterium | reverse complement strand
CTACGTTTTACGCCGAAGCTGAGGCGTTGTTGTTGCGCTTGGTGTCGCGATGCGGTGGCGATGCGGCGGTGGCGGTGGCGGTGGCGGTGGCGGTGGCGGTGTCTGATGCGGTGCGCCTGAATGCGGCCCTGTTGAAACGGCCCTTTGCCGATACGGATGCGACGGTGGAGACCACCTACGATCTTTTGGCATTTTATCGCGAATTTAAGACGGGTAAGGCGGTGATGCCAGCCGCTGCACCAACCATCAACCACATCAATAGAACCAGTCAGGTGTGGCCGGATTTCCAAGATTGGTGCCGTGAAGTGGTGTGGTGGGGCAACAAAAAAGGCGCTTATCTTTACACCAACTGGCAAATTGATCCGCGACTGTCGGGCCACCACTGATCCGACAGTCGTCGTACGTCAAACGATGCGTACGCGTGGTACGGGTATTACGAACTTCCCGCCACGCCGGTGGTATTCCGCCTGTTCCCCCATGATTTCCTCCGCAAAATTCCAGGCCAACAGCAGCGCATAATCGGGCTGGTCTGCTAACAGTCGGTCGGGGGCGACGATGGGAATGTGAACGCCGGGAGAATAGCGTCCCTGTTTCAGTGGAGATTTGTCGGCGATGTAGTCGATGGTGGATCGATCCAGTTGCAGGAAGGTGATGAGGGTGCTGCTTTTGGCCGGAGCCCCATATCCCACCACCCGTTTCCCCTGGGCTTTGAATTCGGCGAGTATGGCGAGTAGGGAGTCGCGTAAGGCCCGTGCGTGATCGGCAAAGGTTCGGTAGGTTTCGATGCGGTCAAGGCCAATGGTTTTTTCTTCCGCAAGGATTTGGGTGACGCTGGCGTCCGGGGTCTGTTGCCCGATGCGGCGGAGTGTGACGCGGATTTGGCCGTGGTGGATGGGCAGGCGTTCGACGCGCACTGGCTCCATTCCAAACTCCCGGAACAAACGGGTCATTGGCCCCAAGGCCCAATAAGAAACGTGTTCGTGGTAAATGGTGTCGAAGGCGTTCTGCTCCAGCAGGTCGCGTAGATAGTGAGCCTCGATGATCATCGTGCCGTCGTCAGCAAGCAGCAGGTCAACCCCGCGCAGAAAATCACGGAGTGCGGGAATGTGGGGGAAGCTGTTGGTGCTGGTGATTAATGCGGCAGGGCCGTGTTCGGCGCGAATGGTCCGTGCCGTGGCCTCGCCGAAATAGGCCGTGAGGGTGGCTACCCCTTTCGCTTGGGCAATTTCGGCAAGATTGGTCGCGGGTTCGATGCCAAGTGTTCGAACGCCAGCCCGCAAGAATCCCTCAAGCAGCGTGCCATCATTGGATCCGAGGTCAACCACCAAGGATGTCTCGGTCAGTCCCAGGCGTTCCACCGCTGTGGCGGCAAGTCCGTGCAGGTGGGCTTTGAGACTTTCGGACATGGACGAGATATAGAGATAATGATCGAACATCGCCGGAGGGGCGACGTGTTCCGCCAGTTGAACGTGGCCGCATGTGGCACAAAATCCGACGCGCAGGGGATAGGTGGCTTCTGTGCTTTCGGCGCACTCCGCTTCGGTCAAAAACTTGTTGGCAAGCGACATGTTACCGAGATCAAGAAAGATTTCGATGTCGTGGCTGCCGCAAACGATGCAGTCTGTCATAGTGGTGCTCCTGTTCTCAGAAATTGCCGAGGCGTTCTGCCAGGGTACGATTATCGCGGAACCAATCGATGGCGTGCCGTAATCCGTCGGTGAAATCAGTTTGTGGCACCCAGCCAAGATGGGTCAATGCGGACGTAGCATCGCCGGACATCTCCCAGATTTCGTCGGGGCGGGTGGGGCGTGTTGCGGTTTGAATGGTGACGTTGGCTCCCGTTAGTTCCAGGATGCGGGTTGCAACGTCATGGATAGAGTGTCCGGTTCCGGAGGCAATGTGGAGAACCGTTCCAGATGGTACCGGGCGGCTTGCCGCCAAGATAAAGGCGTTGATGACGTCTTCGATGTAGACGTAATCGCGGCGTTGCCGTCCATCGCCAATGCGAATGTCAGTTCCTGTAAGGGCCGACAGGATAGCGTGCGGGATGAGTCGGTGAGGGCTCTCAAACGGCCCGAACAAGCCGAACAAGCGCAGTTCCAGCGTATGAAACCCAGCCAAACGGCCAAATGTACGGACAATTGTGGATCCTGCGGCCTTGGCAACGCCGTACATAGAGCCGGGATCAATGGGAGTGTCTTCAGTTAGGCGTGTGCCTCCGGCATAGACGCCACACGACCCGGCGTAGATTAGTCGAGGGAAGAGGCTGCCACTGGCTTTAAGAGCCTCGCACAGGTTTATGGTGCCCAAGGCATTGGTCGCCAGGTGATCTGTGGCGGATAGGGTCGGGGGATTAAAGAAGCTGGACGCCAAATGAAAGACCAAGCCGGGCTGTAAAGCTTTCAAGCATTCTGCGGTTTGGCGGGCGTTGGTGAGGTCGACATTCACCAGATCAATAGCACTGGTGAGGCCTTCGAGGCGGGCAAGAGAGGATGTGCTCCGCACCATGACGGTGGGGCGGATGCCAAGCGAAACCAAGCGGTGCACGAGATTGGCACCGACCATGCCGTTTCCTCCGGTTACCAGGACCGGTCCATCGGTGAGAAGGGGGGGGAGCACAGTCATCAGTCGATATGCGGCAGCATCAAACGCGATCCCGAAGGTTCGAATCCGATGGAAATGCGGCGCAATTCACCGAGAGCGTGGCAGATTGCATTATGTCGGTTAGGAGGGGCGAGGAATAGCAAAAAGCCACCACCGCCTGCACCACAGAGCTTTCCGCCGAATGCGCCAGCCGCTTTGGCTGCGTCATACCAAGCGTCAATGCGGGCGTTGGTGATGGTGCTGGCAAGAGTTCGTTTCAGATGCCAGCCTTCGTCAAGGATGCGGGCGAAGGCGTTGATGTCCAGATGGTTGCGGAGCAGGCGGCTTAAAGTTTCGGCCTGTTCACGCATAGCATCGAGTTCGGCCACACGGTCTTTGATGTGGTCTTTTTGTTCGGTCAGGACCGACGCGCTGTCTCGGCTGATCCCGGTCCAGAATAACAGGACGTGTTCGAACAGGTGGCTGAGGTTCGCGGTGGCGTCGGAATGGGGCAGGACACTCAGGCTATCGTCGGCATTAAAGCGGAAGTAGTTGAAACCACCGATTGCTGTTGCGGCGTGATCTTGTTTGCCGATAGGGCGTTTGAGAACACGGATTTCGACATGGGCGGCTTCCTCGACCAGTTGCACTGATGACACCCGGTCACCGCGCATAGCGTGTAGTGCATTCAGAAGCCCAACCGCGAAGGCTGAAGATCCGCCCAGGCCGGATTCGGCGGGGAGGTCGCCGACGGTGCTGATGTAAAGAGGCGGATCGACGTCAACCAAGCGTAGGCATTCGCGGGCAATTTCATTCTTCATATCGGAAAGAGACGAGACATTCTCCGACTGGTAGTAGTTCAGGCGATATTTTTCCGCGAAGACCTCGCCATGACGTTTTACCGTTACGTACACGAACTTATTGATGGTGGTGCTGAGCACTGCGCCATAATCCCGCCGGTAATAATCCGCCAGATCGGTGCCGCCACCAGCAAAGCTGATGCGTTGCGGCGTGCAGGTCATGACCAGTTTGGGGAGGCGTTCAGCCATGTTTTACCGCCCAGTCATAAGGGATGTCGTTGTTGAATGGATCAATGTAGATCAGTTCAGATGGATCGTGAGGGAGCGTCGCGCAGTTGGCCAAGATCGCCATTTTTGAACCGAAGGCCTTATAGCCATTGGTGATGCCCGAGGGGATTTGCACCAAGCAATAATTGTCCTCGCCGATGAAGCACTCCATGAGGTTGCCCCGGGTTGGTGAACCGTCCCGCCCATCAAACAAAACCAGCTTTATCATGCCGACGATGCAGCAGTTGTTGAGGGTCATTTCTTTGTGGATATGCCAGGCCTTGACCACACCGGGTTGGCCGCAGGAGAAATAAATTTCTCCGAAGTGCTGGAATTCGTCGTCGCTCGTTTTCATCATGTGCATGATCATGCCGCGTTCATCAACGATCTTGCGCTTACGCACGATCTTCACGCCGTCGATCCATTTACCCTTGATGCCGTCGATCTGAATGCTCTCGGTCATGTCGTTCCTCTACGTATTGATCAAGCCGTACCGGCGTGGACGCGGGCACGCCAGTACTCCAGTGTATCGGTCAGAATGTTCTGGAAGGACAGCTCTGGTTCCCAACCCGTGGCTTTGCGGAAGGCTCGGGTGTCGGCGATCAGGCGTGGAACCTGGGTCGGGCGGACGTATTGAGGGTCGATCTCATAGCGGATTCCCTTACGCGGGGACATCTCGATCAGCATCTCCAACGCATCGCGGAAGGTGTGGATGCTGGCTTCGTCTTCGGACCCGACCAAGTACAGTTCGCCCGGCTTGCAGTGCTCCGTTGCGAGCCAATAGGCCTTCACGATGTCGTGTACGTGGGTGAAATTGCGCCGGTCCTCGATGTGTCCAACTTTCATCAGGGGTTCGGATTCTCCCGCTTCAATGCGGGCGATTTGATACGCGTACCATGGAATGCCAAAGACCTTTTCGCGGCGCGGGCCTTCGTGGTTGAAGGCGCGGGTACGGATGACATGCAAACCGTAGGACTGATGATAGACAAGGCCGATGAGGTCTTGAGCGATCTTGGTGACGGCGTAGGGGTTCACAGGACGCAGCACGGTCGCTGGGGTGATTGGCAGATCCGCGGCCGGGACATCGCCATATTCTTCGCCGGAACCGGGAATATGAAACGGGACGTCGGTCAGGCCTTGGGCATACAGCGCATCCAACAGATTGACTGTGCCGTTGTAGTTGACCGCCATATAACGGTGAGGATTTTTCCATGAAGGGCTGACAAAACTTTCTGCAGCGCAGTGGAAGATTCTGTCGGGTTTTACGGTTTCGATCAGGTTGCGTACGGAAACCGCATCGGTCAGATCACAATCGACCAGCGTGATGCGGTCGGCAATATGGCGGATGTTAGCCATTCGAGACAGATGCCAACGCTTGGTGCCAAAAACCTGGAATTTGGGGCCGAGGGACAGGACATAATCGGCAAGATGGGAACCGACAAAGCCGGTGATTCCGGTGATAAGGATGCGTTCAGCCATTCTGGAAAGCCTGCTCGGTTAGGATCATCTGGGAAGCCTCAGGGAGTGTGCGTGTTGCTGTCAGCATGACAAAACGACACCCTGCTGCGTTTGCCGCCTGTTCGTCGCGTTCATCGTCGCCAATGAAATATACGCGGCTTAAGTCTAAATCGAAATCCCGTTGTGCCTGAAACAGCATGCCGGGTTTGGGTTTGCGGCATGTACAGTTTTCATCCCATCCGTGGGGACAATGATAAACAGCATCAATTCTGCCCCCTGCGGCGACGATGTCTGCCGTCATGTGGCGGTGAATCTCGGCCAGATCGGTTTCAGTCATTGCGCCACGAGCCACGCCAGCCTGATTGGTGACGATAATGATGCGATATCCGGCAGCGGTGAATTGTGCCACGGCCTCTCGTGCGCCATCTATCCAAACCCAGTCGTCCCAGGAGCGTACGTATTTCGCACGGGGCATTTTGACGTTCAGAACCCCGTCGCGATCCAAGATGACGGCGGGCTGGCGGGTCAGCATGCGTTCGGTGTCTGGCAGGCGGGCAATGCTGCCGACGCTGTAATAGCGATGGCCGGAGACGAAGGCGGATAGCTGGCGTTGCGCGACAAGAAGGGGGTAGAGGGAGGCTTCGAAAGAGACATTGCCATCGGGGATGAGATCGATAACGTCGCGCCGAAGTAACAAAAATCCGATGTCGACGCCTTGTAAAGCATCGGCGGTGCGGGTTTTGTCGTAGACTGTGACGAGGCTGTTTTCCACCCGCAGATTGTCTCGGGTGTGGCTGTCGGTGTTATCATAGACGGTGACTTGTGCCGCCGTTCCTGCCGCACGCCAATGCTGCCATTGGGCTTCCAGGCGGAGCGGCCAGTAATTGTCGCAATACAGCAGCAGAAATTCCGGGTCGAGAAGATGCTGTGCCTGCTTGATGCGCCGTCCGGTGTCGTCATCGACTGGCGTGACTGAATAGTCAATGCGGAGCCCAAATCGTGATCCATCGCCGAAATGCGCCATGATCGTCTGAGGCAAATAACCCAGCAGCATGACGATGCGCTCGATTCCCTGATCGCGCAACATGACCACAAGGTATTCAAGGAACGGGCGTCCGTGGAACGCGATCATCGGTTTGGGAAGCGTGTCGGTCAGAGGGGCCAGCCGCGTGCCCCGCCCTCCGGCCAAAATCACCGCCTGACGCGGTGGGGCAGCCTCGGTTTTGGGTTCAAAAGAAGGGAGGGAAGTCGCCGCCCCAGGCGCTGTTGAATTTTGGCGGGGCATTGAGGCGATTCTCCATTGCACACAACCCAATCATGCCTTGATACTGTACCAGATACCATTATTGCCTTGAACCATCAAGGTGATCGGTAGTGGCACGAAGAATCTCGTGCTGTTTGCATGGGGGCGGTGGATATCGCCGTTTCTGGCCTTGAAATAGGCCGGACGAGAGTGGAGAAACCACACGAGATGACTTTTCCCGAATTTTGTTTCGATAGTATGGGGCTCTATTTCGATGCTTACGCTGAACGTTTGGCGCGTGCCATGGCATCGGTCCGGCGTGATGCGTTGGAAGAGGCTCTGGCTGTTTTCTCTCCCGCCATTGAGGCGGACCATGTGGTTTATGTTTGTGGCAATGGTGGCTCAGCGGCCATTGCCAACCACGCGATTTGTGACTTTTCCCATGGTTTGACGCGGGATACAGGATTGCATCCCCGCGTGTACAGCTTATCGAATGCGGTGGAAAGACTTACCGCTGTGGCCAATGATACTTCCTATGCTGATGTCTTCGTTGCACAGCTTCACATTTTTGCTCGTCCAGGGGATGTGCTGCTGACCATCAGTTCGTCCGGAGATTCTGAAAATATTGTGCGGGCGGTGGCTTGGGCGCGGGACCATGCTGTGTCGTCAGTGGCTTTGACCGGGTTTGATGGTGGGCGGACGGCGCGTATGGCGGATGTCAATGTGCATGTTGATGCCGACAATTATGGAATTGTTGAAGATGTGCACCAAAGTTTGATGCATGCAATGATGCAGTACATGCGTCAGTGTCATATGCCCGTTGAGAAGATTGCACCTACAAGGTTTTAGCCCCCTTTTGCTGGCCGCCTTTTCTCGCGGTTGAAGCATCATTCTATGTATTCAGAGGTTGTTCCTATATGCCACGTTTTTCCATCGTCATTCCCACCCGATCTCGCCCCCAGTATCTGCAGGTTGCGGTGCCAACGGCGCTGGACCAGAGCTTTGATGATTTCGAAGTTGTGGTGCAAGACAATGCCAGTGACATTCCGGCGCAGGAAGCGTTGGCTCATATCACAGACCCTCGGCTCAAGATCATGCGTACTGAGCATAAGCTGAGCATGCATGAAAATTGGGAGGAGGCGCTGTCGCATGCCTCTGGCGACTATGTGATGTTTATCGGTGACGATGATGCGGTGATGCCTGATGCACTGCGAACAGCGTCGCGGATCATTGATCAGACTGGCACCGAACTGTTGTCTTGGAATTCCAGCTCTTATGGTTGGCCCAATCATGCTTCCGATGAAAAACGCGATCGTCTGACACTTAACATGTGCACCGGCCTGACAGAGGTAAATTGTCTCACTCTGCTGCGTAAATACCTGCGTTTGGAGGCCTCGATCTGGCAGCTTCCCTCAATTTATCACGGCATGGTGGGACGGTCAGTGATCGACCGGGTGCGCGAGATGACGGGCGGGGTGTTTTTTGACGACTTCTTGCCGGATTTCTTTGCGATGTTGATGACCTCGTTGGCGGGGACCAAGGTGGTTCGGTCGCTCAGTGGGTTGTCGATGGTGGGGTGGGCGCTTGGCAGCCATGGTGGGTCTCAAGGGTCAGCCGAAGATACTCTGCGGCGACTTCATGTCTTGTGTGGCGAAGCGAAATTACCGTTGTCGACGCTGTCCATTTCTGGGACGGACTGCTATCCGTCCCCATTTACCGGAGAATTGAGTTGTTTGGAGCGGGTGCGGGACCGTTTTTTCGCGAACGATCCGACTCTGCAAATTGATCAGCAGGCGTTTTTCAAACGTATGTTGAGCACGGTTAATGATGAAGCGGTGCCCTATGATGCGTTTGTGCGTTCGGTGCACAGCTTTGCCGCTCGGGAAGGGATAGCCAAAGACACCTATGTCGTTCCGCCGCGTGTACCACAACAAGAAACTCCACCCTTTGGCCCGCGCACCGATGGTATGGGTCAGATTACTCTGATTGATGTGGATGGTGCCCTGGCTGGATTGCGGGATATTGGCGATGCAGTGCAGTTTGCGCGTGCAGTGTTGGGTGATGGGGAGAAACGTGGTGAGGTCGCTCAGGCTATTGATATGCTCAATGAGAGGCTAATAGGGATGCAGTCCTGCGCCATGGCTGGCCTGCGGATGGGGCGGACGGGATCGGTCTCTTGATGCCTTAGGTCAGGATTTGCCCCGGTTTCAGGCGCGGAATGTGCTTGTTTCGGAAATTGGTGGTTTCCAGATCGGCGATGGTCAGGCCGAAGGCCTGCATGCGGTCAGCCCAGTAGGGCGATAGCGCTAAGTGTGTCCGCAGTCGGGTGATGATGTCCGGTGCGATGTGCCCGGATAGTCGGTGTTGGATGACGCCGGTGAAATACAGAGCGAGACAGTGTTCGGGGGAAATCACGTCTGACAGGGCGGTCAGGTTCAACAGTTGTTGCTGTAGTTTGATGGGGCGATCTTCGCTGAACAGCCGGTGGAAGTTCAGGTGGTAGTTCATGAAGAACCAGATGTCGTTCAACTGTGTGGGGGTGGGGACGGCATCAAGTGGGATGGCGGCGAAGGCCTCGGCGAAGTCTTGGGATGCGGCTCGCAGACCAAGGTCGATTTCGTCTTGTTTGCCATATCCCCCAGCGTTGAAGCGAGTCTCGGTGCTGCCAAGGTCGGGGATGAGTCCCTGTTCCACCATAGACGTATAGATCGGGGTGTTCGGCAAAGGTTGCAGGACCGTGGTGCCGCACCAATCCAGATCGATGTCCTGTGCGATGGAGATGGTATCGCCAATCATGCTTAAGGTTTCGTCGGGAAAACCGATCATCAGGAAAACACGGGCGTGAATTTGTGGTGCGGCGCGGAAGGCTTCGGCTGCGGAAAGGAAGTTTCGTACGGTGCCGGGTTTCCGAATTTGGCGCAGAATATCTGGGTTCCCACTTTCCATGCCGATGGAAACCGCGATGCAGCCGCTTTCCGCCATGGCTTGGACCATGTCTTTTGTGCAGGAAGCAGCGATCACGCCGTTGGTGGCGTCCCAAGTCATGGTCAGGTTGCGACTGGCCATGCCGTTGAACAGATCAAAGGCGCGGCGTTCATCTTTCAACAGGTCATCGTCAAGCCAAACGAAATGGCCGATACCGTATTCGTGTTCGAGAATTTCCAGTTCGTCGAGGACGGAAGGCACGGATCTTTGTCGAACCGTGGCACCGTTAAAATTCCGCACGCTGCAAAAGGTGCAGGACCCTCGGCAGCCGCGATTGGATAGGACCGTGGCGAAACGGGTGTCTGGAGATTTGAAACCATGAAAATTGCCAATGACGCCATGCCGCGTTAAATCCTCCATGTGCATCAAATCGAAGCTGGGAATGACATCCATCTCGGCGGCGCTTGGCCGCATGTCCTGGTCAAAATGCAGGCGTGACTGGGGGGTGTTGAAAATGATTTGCCCCAGGTCATTAACCGATTTTTTGTCTGCGATAGCTTGGCAAAACGCGGTGATGGCCAAATCGCTTTCCCGCAGGAAGGCAAATTGGACGCAAGGAATATCATTGAGAATTCGCTCGGCATCATTGGTGACGTGGACACCGCCGATGGCAATGGGCAGGTTGGAGGTTGCTGCGTGTTCGCAGACCTTTTTCAGGGACGTATGGGTCATAGTGAACATGCAGGTCACACCAATCAGGTCAGGTGTGAATCTGGCAATCGCTTCGTCCAGAGCGCATTGCCAAATGGCGTCGAAGGGGAAAACCCCATCGTCCGTAAAGGCATTGGTCGCAGCCAAAATTTCGTGATTAAGATTGAGGATATGGACATCCTTGCCAATCTTACGCAGATGCTGGGCAAGAACGCCCAGTCCATAGGGTGGGTAATTGGGGTACCGTCGGCGTTTTGCCGTCGGTAGGCGAAACAAAGCATCGGTGCCATCGGGTGGGTTGACCAGAAGCACACGATCAATGCGTCCTTTTGGGAAGCATTGATTGAGGAAAGCCTTTGCGTGGAGCGACTGTTCGGAGGATGTGGTCATGAGGAGGGGGCGCTTCCGTGAAGCATCGTGGGGCCGTCACCATGAAGAAGGACGGTCATTTCCCGGACGATGAGGTCAAGGGTACTGAGAGATGGGACGGAGAACGGGCGTGTGGGGTCTGTTGTCGCAGCCATCCGTAGCGGTTTGTTGCAGGGCATGGGGGTGCCCTCAGTGACTTGCCAACAAAGGCCGTGGAGTTTTTCCAGCGTGGAGAGAATCTCGAATTTTGTCGTGGGGGCGGCGCTGTAGGCATCGTACCAACCGTTGGGGTTTTTCGTCGAGGCCAGGGCGACAATCAGACGGCTTAAATCCTCTGGCGCGATGCAGTCGCGGACGAAATCCGTGGCGTGGGTCATGAAGGTCTGTCCATCGCGTAAGGCGCGACCGACTTGAGCCAGAAAAAAACCACTGTTCAAGTCAATGTAGCGTGAAAAATACCCAAAAATCCGCAAGTCCGCGATCCGCAAGTGGGCGGCGGACCGGTGTTTGATTTCGGCTATCAGTTTTGCCGCGTGATAGGGCGAAACGTCGGCCAGTTGAGACAATGGCAGGCCATAGATTGGCTCGACTTCGCTAAGGTTGGCGTATTCTGGTCCGTAAAGAGCTCCAGTGGACAGGTGGATATAGGTGGTTTCCGGGTGGCTTTCGAGATAGTCGAGCGCCAAGTTGTCGAAGGCTTCGATGGTGCGGATCAGGTGGTTTCCGAGGACACGGTGCGTGGTGGGATCACCAGGACCGGCAGCATTGATAATGACGTCGAAGGTGCCGTTTGCAAACGCGGTGTAGGGCAGGATGCTCAAACTGCTACGTGGAGGCATCAGGTACAGAGCTTGCGGTGCGCGGGTAAACAGAACGATGTCCCAGGATGCAGGCAGGTGATGTGCGAGGCTTCTGCCGATCTGACCACTTCCTCCTAGGATGGCGACACACGTGTGTTTCATGGCCGCGTTATCCTTCGGTTTGTAGCGTTTCGTTCTGAAGAACCTTGCAGTCCTTGCAGATGTTCAGGCTTTTGCGTTTTCCGGCGAGGTGCAGGTCGCGCACCTTGCGAAAGCGCGGTGCGTTGAAGATTGCAATGGGGTCGTTCTCGAAGGCGTTACCGAAGCCAAACTGCGCCTCCAGGATATCCTCGAAGCATAAAGCGACAGAGCCATCGGCGAGGATGACCAGCTTCTCGAAAATGTGATGGCAGGGGGCGCTATCCAGTGCCGTATCTGCAAGAGCCATGGGGGTTGCCCTGCCTTTGACCTGTCCGGACCAGTCGTGGATGTCGTAGGCTAGGATCAGGTCTCGCCGTGATGCCGAAACAATGCCACCCCAGAAGGTGCGATAGGCATCCCATTCCGTGATATTGGCGGGTTGGCGAATGAAGCGAATAACAAAGCGCGTGGAGAAATCGCCCGCATCGCGCTCGCGGACCATAGCCACGACATTATTGACTACGCGCTCAAAATTGGTACGGGTGCGGATGGCTTCGTGGGTTGCCTTTGTGGCACCATCAATGCTGCAAATGACAGTGTCGAGACCGGCGTTCAGCAAGTCGTTGCGCCGCTTTGCGTCCAGAAGGTGAGCGTTGGTGGAAATCGCGGTGTTGCGGAATCCCATGGCCTTGGCGAGGCGGATACGTTCGGCAAGGTACGGGTCAAGCAGTGGCTCGCCGAGGCCGAAGAGGTCAAATTTCTCGATGGTGTCGCAATGTGGGGCCAAATGTTCTAACAGCTGGCGGTAAGACTCCATGGGCATGTGGCCCTTCTTGCGCCGTGTTGGGTGATTGATTACGCACATGCCACAGGTGGCATTGCAGCCGAACATGGTCTCAATGACGACTCGACGCGGGATAATCGGCTTTGTCGGCTCGGTTGTGGCCAGCGGTAACGGGGCGATCATAGCATGTCCTTTCCGGTCGCCTCGACCAGGGCTTCCGCGTCTACGGTAAGGGAATCGGAATTTGGGGAAGATCGTTCCTCGGTAAAGGGGGCGCGACGGATGGGGGTTATGGTGGCCTCTGGAACGGCTATTTTCGCAGCTAGAAGCAGAGCATCCGATGAGCGGTTGATACTTTTGCTGTCGTCGAGGACGATCAGGCGTTTGGTCTTTTGGACATCCGCGATAATGGCGTCCCAGTTCCGGCACAAGACATCCGTGACGCTGAACAAAGACGCCGTTTGTCCGCGCCGTGCAAAGGCGTCGGCTACGCCGAGCCCTTGAGAAAGGGCAAAGTTGAAGGTGACGACAGTGGCGGCGTCGCCTTGTCGATAGTGTTGGATGCCAGGGGTGGTGGGCGGCGGGAGACTACCCAAGTCTGGCATCGGACTGCGCCATAGGCGTTGTGGCAGGGCGATGATTTTGACGCCGGATGTGAACACAGTGTTGTGAATCACCGCATCGGCTTCGTGACGGGTATTGATGACGTGACCAGGAATGCGTGACAGGGAGCAAAAATCGTCAAGGTTGTTGAGGCAGGATTGAGGCCCCTCCCAGCCATTATCGACGACAATCGTGATCACCGCGAAGGCGGCACGTACGTCGCGGTGGCGTAAGGCGTTCCAGGTGTTGACCAACTGGTCGATGCCCAGCAGCAAGAAGTCTTGTTGTTTCAGGCACAGCAGTGCATCGACGCCGCGCAGCATCAGCCCGAATCCCATGCCGACTAGGGTGTTTTCCGCATTTGAGGTGTTGATGGTGGTGCACCCAGGGATGGTGTCCATGCCTCGCGTCAAACCGGATAGGCAGGAGCCGGTGGCGACGTTCTGGCCATAAACCACGGTGGGTCCTGGGCGTAGGGAGAGGGCCACCCGGAGCTGCTCGTTCAGGTATTCAACGAAGGTCATGATGGCACCTCTTTTTGCAGATGCGCGAACAGTTCCATCGCTTCATGGTGTAGTAGTGGCTCGGGGAAGTGGGTGGTGAGTGCTGCGATAGGATCATCCGTTGTGTCGCCAAGGCAGGGCCAGGGGGATATAGAAACATGTGCAGCTGGTCCGGCATGGTAATTGATGTATTTGCCGTTGGGGTAGCCAGTTTGTGGTTGTCGCCAGTGTCCCAGAGTGGTCAACCCAACTTCGACAATGATGGGTCGGCGGTCAGCTAAGGCATGATTGCGTGCGGCTTGCAGTGTCGTGCGGCAGTGGAAGACATCGGCTCCGTTCAGATAACAGTATCCGGCCCCCATGGCCTTTGCGAAGGCGTCAAGATCAATGGGGCCGCGTCGTTCTGCGATGGTTGAGGCCAGAGACCAGCCATTGTTTTCCACGATCAGAAGCAGAGGGATGTGCTTCCCACACAGGATGCCAAGGGCTTCGTAAAAAGCCCCTTCTTCCATGGCCCCATCGCCGGTGACGACACAGGTCAGTCCAGAATCGCCGCAAATCGTTCCGCCCAGCGCTAAACCGGTGGCAACCCCAAGATTGTTGCCGAGAATGGAGGAGGTATAAACGAGCCCACGTGCGGGATCGGCGAGGTTCATTGCGCCAAGGTTTCCGTGTGCGAGGCCAGTGTCTCGCAACAGAAATTCGTCAATCACCCCGGCTAAGCCTGCGCCACGGGCTAAGGCGTAGTGCAGGTTGCGGTGCGGCAATACCAAAATGTCATGATCGTCCAGGGTTTGTGCGACTGCGACTGCGATGGCTTCGTGCCCGAGGGCGAGGTGAATGGGAATGCGGAAACGTCCCGCCTTATACAGTTCGTTGATGAAGATCTGTGCCAGACGAACCCGCAGCACCGCGAGGGCGGTGGGAAGGTCGGGCACGGTGGGTTGCGGTGGTACGTGAGACATGGTGCGGCCTTTCCTTACAATCCGCCGATGCGTTTGCGGAAGTCGGCGAAGGAAGGATACGCAGCATGGGCGCCGGAAAGGTGGGCGTGCCCAACCTGTGGCCAGCGGATGGCGAGGTCTGGGTCGTTCCAGGCAATGCCAACGCCGTGATCGTCGGAATGTTGGTTATCGGCCAAAAGCAGAAGATCGACGTTATCGGTCAGGGAAATGCACCCGTGGGCAAAGCCCGGTGCGATTACCAAAGATCGGCCATCGCCACCGTGCAGTTCCACGCTTTCCCATTGACCGAAAGAAGGGCTGTTGCGTCGCAGGTCCACAGCCACCCAAAAGCTGCCGCCCGCGAGGCAGGTGACCAGTTTGCCTTCGGTGTAAGGTGCGGTCTGGACGTACAAACCGCGTAACGTCCCGGCGTGGTCGGTATGTGATTGAATGACCTGTTGCCATATGAAGGCCCGTCCCAGTGGGGCAAAGGAATCAGAGTCGAATGGTTTGAACAGGAAACCGCGAGAATCCGGGCGGATCGGGGCGTGTAGTTCCCACAAACCGTCGATGGAAAGGGGACGTATGTCCATGGTCAAAGATCCTCCGGTGTGGTGGCAAGGTGGTTGATAACCGAAGCGATTCCCTCCGTCAGATCAATATGGGGCTGCCAGGACAGGTGCGTGGCGGCTTTTTTGCCGGAAACGCGGCGTAAGCTGGGCGTTTCCGGTGTGCGTTCGACGATATGGGGCGCATGCTGCAGTTGCCGGGAGGCCTCGGAGATGATCTCGCCAAGGGAGATCAATTGCGCTCCTTGAATGTTAAAGATCTCGAATCCAGGCGTTCCCACAGCGGCGAGAATACCGTTTGCGACATCGCTGACGTGGAGGAAATGGCGTCCGGTGGCCAGTGCCCCGACAGTGATGGTCTCTGTGGTGGCGACATTGTGAACCAAGGCTTCGACGGCCGACCAGTTATTGCGACGTGGGCCATAGACGATTCCAAAACGCAAGATGGAGATGTCCATGCCATCGTCACGATAAAAGAGGCGCAGGGCATTTTCAGCCATGTACTTTGACAATGCGTATTCACTGGTCAGTGCGTGGGCGTTGATGGGGTCGTCTTCGGTTTTGGCGATGTCGTTCGTGAAGTGATCGTAAACCCATTCGGTGGACGCAAAGATCATCTGTTTGGCTTCGCGTTGCGCGGCGGCTGCGGCAACGTTGAGCGTTCCCATAAGGTTGACGTCCATAGTGTCCTGCAACTTGCCACGGCAATCCGCGTCACGAGACAGTGCAGCCAAGTGGATGACGGCATCGACGGATTGGGGAATGGCGTCGGCGAGGTCACAATCTCGAATGTCGCCGATGACACCTCCGGAGGAAGGTGCGGAGTCAATTCCCGTGCAGTCGATGCCGCGCAGAGCCGCGAGGCGCATGACCTCGTGCCCGATGAAGCTGTTGCAGCCGGTAAGAAAAAGGGTCATGGCCCGGCTCCGATCACGGTTCGTATTTTCGCCGCAAGAAGGCGTCGGGGTTTGATGTCACCATCAGCCGGTTGTAGTGGGGATCGATTTCCCATTCGGGGTGACGGGCGATGAAGTCATGAATGGCGCGGCGTGGGTTGTCTTCTTTCCATTCCGGCTTGCCTCGTGGGATATCCCAGACGTCGCCTTGCAGTCCATCCATGGCGACGATGTACCCCCGTGGGGACACCAATGGGGCATAAAGTTCAAGCTCTTGCGCGACATGATCGTAGGAATGGTTGGAATCCAGGACCACCATAACTTGACGGTCTTCACCGATGCGGCGTTTAACTTCGGTGACCACGGCGGGATTGACGGAACTGCCTTCAATCTGCTCACAACGACGAGACAGGGGGTGGCTGTCAATGGCGACACGGTTGTATTTGCGAATCTCGACTTCCACAGAGACCACTTTTCCGCGCCCCAAAAGCTCCAGCATGGAGGCATAAAAAATGGCGGACCCGCCGTGTGCGAATCCGGTCTCGACGATGACGTCGGGGCGGGTTTTCCAGATCAGTTCCTGCATCATCAGGATGTCAGCAGGGTATTGGATGATCGGAATGCCCAGCCAACTGATCTCGTACATCAGCTTGTGTTGGACAGAAACTTTGGTGAACAGTTCGGCGACGCGGCGATACCCTTCCTCGCTGAAGGGGTCGATTTCGGTGCCTTTTTCATCAATCAGACGCAGCATGTCTGCACTCCTGTGCAAAGAGTGGTGAGGACCACCACCGGTTCTCGTGTCCGCTAGGCCGCTGGGCCGTTCCCGTTGCTTTTGGGGGTGATGTTGTCTCGCCACCAGGCGACAGTGCGAGTTAAGCCGTCTTCCAAGGAAACTTGGGGGGCCCAGCCGAGATCCTGTGCAGCCTTCGTGCAATCCAGGTGGATTGAGACCGGGATGGTGGGGGCGCTTAGATCGTGGTCCAGCGGCAGGTTGCGATGCGCGGCGGCAAGAATGGCTCGGGCGGCGTCGTTGATGCTGACTGAGCGTCCGCCAGCGACGTTGTACAGACCGAACGGCGCGGTCTGGCGGGTTATCGCGGCTTCGACAAAGCGAGTCAGGTCGTCAATGTACAGAAAGTCACGGGTTTCTTCGCCATTTCCCCACAAAGTCAAACGATCCGTCGCGGTCAGAGCCTTAGTGATTGTTGCGCCGAGGACATGGCTGGTTTCCAAGTCGAATTTATCATGTGGGCCATAGACGTTGCTGTGTCGAATGACAGTGTGACGGGTACGCCCTTGACGGGCATAGAACTCGCACATGCGTTCAACATAAAGCTTTGTCCACCCGGCGCCAAAGTACTTGGGTTCCAGTTCACGTGCCGGATCAAAGTCCGCCTCACTTTGTGTCGTTGGACTGCTGGCGTACATGATGGTGCAGCTGAAGAACACGAAGTGCTGGATGGCATGAGCGAAGGCAGAGCGCAGCAGTAGGCTGTTCATGACCGCGTTGTCGGTGACGTGAACCCAGGGGGTGCTGGTAATAACTTTGGATCCAGAGGTTGCCGCTGCAGCTTGGATGATGATGTCCTGATCCGCAACCACACGTTCGACATCTTCGGTCCGTGTCAAATCGGCTTCAAACCATTGTACGCCCTGACATGGATATGCGGGTCGGTGATGGTAAACGGCCGTGATCTCATAATCCCCATTTTGAGCTAAGGCCGTGGTGATATTGCGGCCAATGAATCCGGTTGCGCCGCAGATCAAAAGCCGTGGTTTCTGAAGAGATGCCATGGCTGACCTCATGTTCTCAATGCTGGTTTGTCGATATCTTCGGCGCAGAAGACGATTTGTGTACCGCTGCTTTCCATTTGGAACGGAACTTCCAGAAAGCCATTGAGCGCTTTGCGGATGTGGTCTTGTTTTTCGGGTTTGGCAAAAATCAGCACGAAGCCACCGCCGCCAGCGCCCAGAACCTTGCCACCCAGAGCCCCTTCTTGGCGGGCCTTGGCGTAGATGTCGTCCACGGTTTCAGTGGTGATCGAGGGCGTGATGGAGCGTTTCAGTAACCAATTTTCGTGCAGGAGTTTGCCGAAGTCCTCGAATGCACCTTTGTGCAACATCTGGATCGCCGGATCAACCATGGCGGCCATTTCTGTTAGAACGCCCTGTTTGTTGGGGATTGCTTTGATTTTTTCATCCGCAATGACCGAGGCATGGCGCGACAGACCGGAATAGAACAACATCAAATGGTTTTCGAAGTCTGTGCGTAAGTCGCGCGGCAAAATCTGTGGATGTACGGACC
Organism: Rhodospirillaceae bacterium; assembly: GCA_016937315.1. Lineage (GTDB taxonomy): Bacteria > Pseudomonadota > Alphaproteobacteria > Rhodospirillales > Rhodospirillaceae > Oleispirillum. The sequence goes on along the minus strand of JAFGWD010000159.1, from coordinate 1,317 downwards.
ATGTGTCATCGGCACGCAGGACGATGTGGTTCAATCCGCCATGTGCCACCGCAATTTGGTCTTGAACACCGACTTTCTCTTCCAGCATATCGCGCTCGATATAAATGGCATCCTCGGCCAGCCGGGATTTGCTGCTGACACGCGATAAGATGCCGTTGAGGGCGTTGAGGAGGCCAACCGTGAAGGATGAACTGGAGCCCAATCCGGCGCGTGCGGGCAGATCGGCAAAGTGGTGGATTTCCACGCCTTCGACGATTCCTAGGTGGCACAGGGTGGCGCGGACAGAGGGGTGCTCGATATCGTAGATCGACGGCACGGTCTCGATGCGAGACCAGACGATGCGGTTGCGATAGTCGAAAAAGGGTGGCAGAAAACGGGCAGATATATAGCAATATTTGTTGATGGTGGTGGACAGCACGGCACCGCCATGTTCACGAAACCAGACGGGATAATCGGTTCCACCACCAAAGAAAGAAATCCGAAAAGGCGTGCGAACAATGATCATAGTGCGGTTTTCCCGAAATCGGCGGTGAAAGCGTCGGCGCGGGCATAGGATTCGGGCGTGCCGATATCAATGAAGCCCTTTCCTTTGGCAAAGCCGTACAGTTCCGGCGGTGGGGCTGCAGCGAGGACATCGGTTTCCAGAGAGAAGGTGCCCTCGGGCATGGTCAATATCGCGGCGCGTGGCATCAGGTAAATACCGGCGTTGATCCATCCCGGACCCGCGCAGTTTTTTTCGCCAAAGGACCGAACTTGGTTTGCATCATCACAGATGACCCGGCCAAAACGGCTGGTGTCGTTGAGGTGTGTTAATACCAAAGATAGTCCGTCAGGGTGTTGCGCGTGAAAGGCGGCGAAGGCGATCAGGTCAACGTCGACGAGAGTGTCGCCATTCAGCACCAGGACCGTCTCGGAATCAATCAACGGCAGGGCGTGGCGGATTGCACCGCCGGTGCCCATTGGTGTGTTTTCAATTGAACACACGATATCCAGATTTGTTCCAGCATCTTTAGCGACGTGGTCGCGGATGGGTTCTGCTTCGTGTCCAAGAGCAAGAAGGACGCGTTTGACGCCAACAGTGGACAACCACGTCAGTTGGTGATCCAGAAAAGGTCGCCCAGAGACATTGGCGAGGGCTTTCGGACGGTCTCCAACCACGGGACGCAGCCGGGTGCCGAGCCCCCCCGCTAGGATAAGGGCGTTAATGGCGTCAAACGTCGCCATGGGCGATGCGCTCCCGCCAATAGTTCAGCATGTCCAGCAGGCACTGACGATAGAGAATTTCTGGTTTCCAGCCGGTTTCGGCGCGGAATTTGT
>JAFGWD010000158.1 GCA_016937315.1 Rhodospirillaceae bacterium | reverse complement strand
TCCCGCCCGCAAGAGTTGCGGTGTGGTGGGCGAGGGAATTGGTCTTGTTCCTGTTGTTGGTGGTCTGAAAGGGATGGGGGAAACGGCCACCCGGTGGTGAGGTCAATAATGGCGTACATAGTCAAATCTCCAATTTATCGCGCACGAGTAGCTGGGATCCCAGGTCGGGGTGTGCAGGCAGGGACTTTGGTAGCCCTTGATCCTGCGCCCGGAAGGCTGACCGGAGAACAGTTCTCCGGCATCGAACTTGGCCGGCTGCAACGGGTCGAGCGAGGGCAAAGGAAGCGACATTGGGATGTCTCCTGGATTTTGGGGATTGAGGCTGGGGAAGGGGCGTGAAAGGGCTTGTATTTACGCCTTACGTATTGAAAATAAGCGATAAATCAGGAAAGCCCGTAAAAGATGTCAAGCGGTATACTTTGCGATTATGAAGATAAATTCCTTGATCCCATAAGGCCCTCGTTCTATTGTTGTTCGCATTCCCGAAATGCACACGAGGAGGCCGCCGATGTTCGGTTCGGATTTTCATTCCCTGTTTTCCGAAAAGCCCAAGAAGACCTGGCAATCCGGCCTCGGGCCGAGCGGTGGCTCCTGGCGGGTGCGGTCGGGGAGTTTTGCCGACGATGCGGCGGACGACGACCGCTTCGGCGCGTTCCAGCAGGCGTGGAAAAGCGGCGCCTCCAACGCCGAGCTTTTCGGCGACGATCCGTTCCAGCTTGGCGGTCCGGTGGGCGCGGGGAGTTCCGCCAACCGCCGCCCCGACGTGGCGAAGGTGGAGACCTTCCTCGGTCGCACCGGGCATTACAAGCCGCTGAAGGACGGCCCCTCCGGCTATGTCAGCAACAGCCTCGATGAAGCGATCCGGGGGTACCAGACGGACAACGGCCTGAAGGTGGACGGCATCCTCAATCCCGGCGGACCGACAATTGCCAGCATTATTAAGCTGATTGGGCGAGGTTCATCACCGCGCGCAATGAAGCTCAACATCAGAGACGGCGGTGGGATGGCAGACGTCCGGTCTCCAGCGAAATCCGATATCGATCCAGGGTTCATCATCGGCCGCGACGATCCCGATATCGATCCTGGATTTCGCCTGCCCGGCGCCGCTTTGCCGCCGCGCACCGAAGGTGGGGAGACCCTCTTCTCGATGCCGGTTTCCCAGCATCGATCGCTTCTGGATATCCCCTCCCGGTCTAGCGACGGTGGCTCGGGTATGGTGCATGTGCAGTCCTACGAGCAGAACCGGGATGGACAGAGCGTGCATGTTTCGGACTATGAGCGGCGCAGACCGGGCGAACAGAGCGGAGCGAGTCATTCCGCTGAAGGCGACGCATTGCCCACGCTGGAGGAAAGTTTCCTGATCGATGAATGGCGCGACGAACGCCATTCTTCCCCGCCGCCCAACCTGACGCCTGACCAACAGCGCACATGGGAGACGCTGGAGACACTCAGAAACCTGGGGGAAAATCGCCTGGGGTATGAAGTCTCTCCAGCCCTGCTCGATCACTACCTCGACGGCAGCGGCGAACCGTGGGAGGTGGACGCGGACTGGGCACGCAAATACGGACCTATCCAGGAGGGCGAGGCGCGGAGCCAGCAGCACTTCGAGGACTGGCTGACGGGGACCGGAACGGCTCGGAAAGATAAAGGCTTTGGCACCATCGACGATTGGCTGGCGAGCGGCAAACCGACCCTCGACATCAACGGCATGAACTGGAAAGGTGGCGGAACGAGTTCTTCTGCGAATGCGGCTAGCGACCAGGGTCTCTCCTTGGGCAGCGCTTCGGTCGTGGGAACCGGCGACCTGCATTTGGAGCGTCACGGCAACGAGGTCGTGATCACCGGCACCGTGGAACAGCACATGAAGGACGACTTCGATTTCCAGAAAGGAAGCAGCGACAGCAAGACGCTCGGCATGGCGGGATGGTTGCCGCAAGGGATTCCGGCAGGCGATTTGACCCTGGATCGCGCGCGTATCGAGGATCTGGAAAAAGCCGGGGGTGCCAAAGCGTTCGCTATCACAAGCCCCTCATGGACGAAGAAATTAACCGGACGCCTCAAGTTGGATGGCACCGGCAAGGTGGTGGGATCTGAGTTCCATTGGCAGGAGGTTCCGCGATGACTCGCGCGTGGAAATGGTCCCTCGGCTCGCTTGCGGCGGCCGTTGCCGCGTGTGGGCTGTACGTCGTGATCTACAATACGATTTACGAAATGTGGTACAAGGAGATTTCCCGTTACACCTGGACGCGACTGTATCCGATTTGCTGGGGTGGTGAGGGCTACGTGGAGGTCCTCGACCCCCTGACTCCGGACGCGGAGCGGATGTTCGCCGCCTACATGAAACAGGATGAGGGGCCGGATATCCGGGTGTACGGCACCAAGGTCTATGCCCGGCTATCCTATCGGGAGTTTGACCCTCCCGTGATGTCTCAGGTCACCGAGTATATGCTCCGCAGGATCGCCAAAGCACGTGGTTTGGATGATCGCGATCCTGCATGTGGACTCATGACCCGCCGCGGGATATGGCGGGAGAACGCACGGTCGTATTACCCGGGCGCGACCACCTATGCGGATGACGCGGCCATCGAAACCTTGGGTTTGGGGCAAGGGTGGTGGGTCGTGCTGCAACGGCTGTTCGAGAATCGCGGCAAGGAACTTGGCCTGCCGCCGGAAAGTTCCGACGGCGAAGCCATGCCCCCCTACGGCGAAGACCGACTGAACCTGTCGCCCCACCCCAGCCTTATTGATCGACGCATTGTTTCGTGACGGTCAGGCGTCCAAGCTTGAGCGCCGACCGGGTCTTGAGGGCAATGAGGTCACCCAGATCCTGGTCGAGCGCCGGATCGGCCGAACCGGGCATTACCAGCCGCTGAAGGACGGCCCCTCCGGCTACGTCAGCAACAGCCCCGACGAGGCGATTCGTGGCTTTCAGGGGGACAACAGCCTAAATGTGGACGGCGTTCTCAACCCCGGCGGACCCACCATCTCAACGCTGGAAAAGGCGGTCGGCGGGCGCTGGAAGCCGAGCCCGGCCGTGAAAACCCTGAACCTACCCGAGGACTTCCTCGGCGGAACGATCGACAACGAGGAAAACAAAACCAACGGCGACGTCATTCTCAGAGACGCGTTCTGGCGCAACGAGGAACATCCGGGTCCGGTGAAGCCGACACTCCTTTCCGCCCGCCCCGGTCCCGACGATGAGCCGTTGCGCCCAACGCCGAGCGCATCCTTCGGGGAAGGCTCGTTGCTCGGTTTCGGCACATCCGCTGTACCTTGAGCGCGGCCCCTTGGGTGATCTTTACCGCGCACATGTGAGACAGGAATTCGATCGTGCCTATCCCGTGTCCCATTACGACGAAACCGGGCGCATGATCGCTCAGGCCCCGGCGAACCGGCCCCAGGATGTTCGGAGCTTCGACCCCAGGAACGAGGCAACGGGCACGAGCGGAGGTTCAGTCGGCGGTGAAGTGCAGGTCAAGGCACATACCCGTGATGGCGGAGAAACATCCATCAAGGCTTATATCAGATCCGCCCCCGGAGAAGGCGTGAGCAGCGGAAGCAGTTCAGCAGAACGCCGCCGAGGTGGTGCCGTTGGTGATTTTTGGCGAAACTATACGGACATGAGGGAAGCAAATTTCAAGAATAGTGATAAATATGTCCACTGCAAAGCGAATTGCGAAGCGACAAAGCGTGGAAAATTTGGTGAATGGACGGCAATCGGCATAGGCGAGGGCCGGGAATTGACGGATCAGTATATAAAAGGTGACTCCAAGCAGGATTGCGATGATGATAGAATTGCTAATCGTCATGGACGCGTAGCGGCGAAAAAGCATCCAGAGAAATCTTGTTCGAGATCGTGTGCTCCTTATCGTCCCAAGGGACTTCCTCCGAGGTATTGAGATGTATCGGATGAAATGGGCCACTCTTTCCATCCTCGGTGTCGCCGTCCTCGTCCTCGGTCTCGTCGTCGGGTTTTGGCTTTGCCGTTTCGTGATGCAAGATTCCTGCCTAGATGGAGGGGGGGGTGTGGATGTCCCGCAATATGCGTTGTGTTGGGATTCCAGCTCCGTCGGACCGGGGAGGGCCATAGTCGCGCTCAAGAAATCGTCGCATGAATTTTATCGTTTCGTTCCTCTGCGCTTGCCTATTGTTCACGGGGGGCACGTCTTTTGCCGTCGCCGAGCAGGAGGCGCCATCTAAGGATGCGGCGAAAGTTTCCTGGTGAGGCGTCCGTTATGATTTCCGTTATGCACGGCTTGTCACCCCGGCCTTATCGGCCGGGGTTTTGTTTTGTGACGGAGAGGCGTTCGTAATCAGTACCGATGTTGGTCGCGGCGGCGAGAACCGCATCGATGGTCGGATCGTCGCGATGGGTCTCGATGGCCGAGCGCTGTCCCTTGAGACCGGCCAAACGCGAAAGCGTGGAATGCAACCGCAAGAAACTGCCGGTTTTTAGGGGGAGTCACGGCATGGGCTGGAAGCTCACGCCGTCATCGACCATGGCAAAGCGGCCCTAACAGGGTCGGTCCACTTGCTCAGAAGTGGCTCTAAAAGAACAGGGGCCAGCTCGGCCAACCGCAGGACGGCACTAACCGACCTTTGCTTTTAGATCGCACTAGGCCATTGCGAATGATTTGCATTAGCCGTATGTTCAAAAACATCCTGCTTATTCGGGGTTTGGTTATCTCCCTTAAAACGAAGGAATTCCGCCATGCTGCGTACGTTTTCCGCTGCGACCCTGTTGGTCGTATCAACCATCGGCTCGGCCCTTGCCCATACGCCGCTTTGCTCGTGCTACGACAATGGCGACGGCACGGTTCTGTGCGAAGGAGGGTTCTCAGATGGGTCTTCGGCCGCTGGGGTCAAGATGTCTGTTCTTGATGGAAGCGGAAAAGCCGTGATTGAAGGTGCTTTGAACAAAGGTGCCGAGTTCTCGTTTAAGAAGCCCGGAGACAAATTCACGGTCTTTTTTGATGCCGGAGAAGGCCATCAGATCAAGATACCGGCCTCTGAGATCCATTGACGAAGAATAAGCGATCTATTCAAAAGGGGAATGAAGCAATGAGAAGGCTTTCAGTTACTGCCGTTGCAATCGCGACCACCCTGTTCACCGCCTCTGGTGCTCAGGCACACTTCCAGCTCTTGTACACACCAAACGTGAATTTAGAAAAACCAGGCGATGTGCCGTTCAAAGCGATTTTCTGGCACCCGATGGAAAATGGTCACGCAATGGACATGGAAAAACCCCAGTCCTTGGCTGCCTATTTCAAGGATGAGAAAATCGATCTTTTGCCCAACCTGAAGCCCATCACATTTCATGGTGCTTCCAACGCAGCCAAAGCCTTCGAATTTTCTCTGAATGCGAAGCGTAATGGCGACTACGTGCTCGCGCTGACTCCGTCCCCGTACTACGAGAAGGGCGAAGACATCTTCATTCAACAGATCACCAAATCCTTCATTAACAAAGGCGGCCTGCCAACCAACTGGGCCGATCCGATCGGCTTGCCAGCAGAAATCGTACCACTGAACAAACCCACCAACATCCTTGCGGGTTCTACGTTTTCTGGGCAAGTGCTGTCGGATGGCAAGCCTGTCGCCGGGGCGGAAATCGAGATCGAGTACATGTCTCTCCCACCCGACATGAAGGCGAACAAGCCCGGCAAGGGAACGGCACCTTCCGTGCCAGGGGGTGCCATTGTCGCCATCACCGACACCAACGGTATCTTCACCTTCGGCATTCCTAAGGCCGGGTTCTGGGGCTTCGCGGCTCTCGGCGTTGGCCCAGCTAAAGAGCATGCCGGCAAGGAGCTGAGCCAGGACGCCGTGATCTGGATTCGCGCTTTCGATTTCAAGTAACCCTCGATTCTGGGGTTGGACGTCTCACCCTTTCGATCCACGAGAGGGTGGGGCGTTTGCTTCGGAGGGGGCAGATATGCAATGGCTCGACAGGGAGAGCGCCGTGGTCGGTCGTACAACGAGCTTAAATGATCTTTATCCGGGGGAAATGTGCCGGGTGATGGAAATTACCGGCGAAGGCCCTGTTCGACGACGCCTGTTGGACATGGGCGTTGTACCGCACCAGACGATCACGGTGGTTCGCGATGCCCCCTTGCGTGATCCCATCGAAATACAGGTTGGAGAAACGTTCATGATGTTGCGACGTCGCGAGGCCGAGCGTGTGGTCGTCACCCGTTTGACGAAAGGATCTGCATCGTGAGCACGTTGAAGCCTGCACTGTCTCGGCATCACGTTCTGGTCGCCCTCTCAGGCCAGCAAAATTCCGGAAAATCAACCATATTCAACGCCCTAACCGGCGCACGACAGCATATTGCCAATTATCCCGGCGTTACAGTTGAGAAAAAAAGCGGGCGCTATGGCGATAGCGGCCTTTCCGTTGAGGTGGTCGACCTGCCTGGGGCGTATTCCTTGACGTCATTTTCTCTCGAAGAACGGGTTGCGCGTGACTTTCTGACTCAGGAACGCCCCGACGTCATCGTGAATGTCGTGGACGCGGCCACACTTGCGCGAGGACTACCGCTAACCCTTCAACTTTTGGAATTGGGGGTTCCGATCATCGTCGCCCTCAACATGATGGATGCAGCGAAACGACGCGGCCTAACGATTGATCCTTTAGAATTGGAGAAGCGCCTTGGTGTCCCCGTCATTCCAACCATCGGCCGCCGGGGCATAGGCATCGCAGATCTGCGAGCCGCGATTCGTCGCGTCGCAGAAGCGCCGACGCGGCCTCACATGCTTGTCGATTACACCGTTCTAGAACCGTTTTTACACGAATTATCAACAAGCATAGAGGCCCAGACGTCCCATTCCTCCAGCGTTCCCCCCCGTTGGCTGGCGGGCATCGCACTGGATTCCGGGAACCAAAACCGCGCTGTAGATGCTTCACTCTCTCAACGTGCCAACGACATACGTCAGAAATTTGAACGTGAGAACGGAATTTCGGCTGCAGATCACATCATTTCCTGCCGTAGCCACCTCGCAAAAGATATTACCGCCGCTGTCACGGTCAGCACTCACGCCGGTTCGGTTCCTTTATCGGAACGGATTGATCGCCTGGTGTTACATCGGTTCGCCGCACCTTTCTTTCTCTTGGCAACAATATGGACTGTCTATGAGCTCGCCATTGTTCAGGGATACGAACTAACGAAGGTAACATGGCCGATTCTCGCGTCGTTCCGCAACTGGGCTGCTGATATCCTTCCCTCCGCTGGGTTCCTCTGGGACCCCCAAATCCGCGAGATCGGTCTCTGGATGGTCGATAGCGTTAACACACTTCTGAATTACGTCCCGATCTTCCTTATACTTTTTGCTTTAATTGCGATTCTGGAAGACAGCGGCTACATGGCCCGGATCGCCTTTATTCTTGATCGAGCGCTTTGCCGTTTTGGTCTCCATGGCCAATCAACCCTGCCGCTAATTCTTGCTGGCGTTTTTGCCGGTGGATGTGCGGTTCCAGGGGTGATGGCAACCCGCGCCATTCCGGATACTCGTGCCCGATTTGCCACAATTCTTATCGTACCCTTCATGAACTGCTTAGCCAAAATCCCGCTCTACACCCTTTTGATCGGTATGTTTTTTACCGAAAGCAAGGGACTGATATTGTTTTATTTATCGACGATCACAGTTATCGCAGCGCTTTTGGTGTCCAAGCTCCTGACGGTCACGCTTCTTCGGGGAATGGACGTTGCACCGTTTGTGATGGAACTGCCGCGCTATCATTTGCCCACAGTCCGGGGAGTCGCCGTCCGCGCCATCGAGCGCACCTGGATTTACATCAAAAAAGTAGGAACAGTCGTTGTCGCTGTTGCGGTGGTGATCTATGCCTTGCTCCAGTATCCTGGTTTATCGAACGAGAGACTCACCCACTTTCAGGCCAAAGGCGAAGACGCAATCGCCGCTTTTGCGGAAACGATACATGGCAATCGCTTCACGCCAGCCGTTTCTGAACGCTCCCAGTTGATCACAGCACTCAACGTCCTAACATCCTACAAGTCTGCAAAACTAAATGCCGGGTCACGGGAAGCAAGCAAAGCTATTGATGCGGAGTTGGCACTCAAGCATCCGGACTTGACCCCCTTTATCCTGCGGTCCAAGGACGCCGAATCACGCACAGCCGCATCGGCGCTTAAAGCTTTGTCTGATTCCCGTAACGACATTCGCCGTGAAATGAAGAACGAGCGACTGATCAACAGTTTTCTCGGACGGATCGGGCATGCTCTTGAACCGGTAACTCAGTTCGCAGGATTTGACTGGAGAATTAACGTCGCACTTCTAAGTTCATTCGCCGCAAGGGAAAGCTCTGTTGCCACGCTAGGTGTTTTGTTCAACCAAGACGACAACGAAGCCGCTCGCCTTGAGGACAGGATATCTTCCGACGCGATTGCAAACTATACTGCGGTCACAGCGGTAGCCGTTATGTTGTTCTTTGCCCTATACCCACCCTGTCTCGCCACGACGATCATGGTCAGAGTGCAAACCGGGTCGTATGCTTGGATGATGTTTTCAATATTGTTTCCAACATTCCTAGGGCTGTTTGTGGCAAGCACCGTCTATACGCTGTCCACTGTCACAGGAATAGATGGTCTTACGGCGTTTACGGTGACTTATCTTATCGGAGTGGTTGCACTGTTTCTGGTTGGCATAGGAATTCCACGACGCCGCGCCATTATCAATCCACCATCACAGGCTCAAACATTAGAAAGGGAGGGATGACATATGGAAACAACATCCGTCGGAACTGTTCCCGTTGCACCTGCTGAAGGCACAGACTGGTTCGGAACTTTGGTTGTCGTCTTTCTGGTTGTCCTGGCGGCCGCATATTTGGCGAGAATGTTCGGTGTCTTCGGGAAACGAAAATCCGGATGTTCGTCTTGCCCAAGTGGATGTGCCTGTTCTTCCGACACGCCGATTGGAAAGCAAAAGCATGACGGATGATATTTGAGAACCTGCTCCGAAGGTTTATCAGGCGTAACAAAGCGGCGCGGGGATTGATTTTGAAGACCACGATCAGCACACAAACAGGTGCGATTATGCGTTTTATCGATCTTTCACACACCTTCGGCCCGGACATGCCTGCATATCCGGGCGACCCGATTCCGAAGTTGCAGCAAATCGCATCAATTCCCGAACACGGATACACTGCATTCCAGTTGGACAGCGGCATGCACGTCGGAACCCACATGGACGCGCCACAACACATGATTCCTGG
>JAFGWD010000157.1 GCA_016937315.1 Rhodospirillaceae bacterium | reverse complement strand
GCCCCGCCATGAACCGAAAATTTGCTCCGGCCTTTGGTGTCCGTTCCCTCCCCAGGTTCCAACCAGACCCTGGTATTCCCCCAGGAATTTTCCAACCCCCTCCATTTGCCTCCTCCAAGAGCACTTATGGCTCTTTCCCAGGAGGAGAGATTCTTGATGTCCTGTCGTTCGGACTGCCGCAATATCCAATCCCCTTCCGGAAGCGGTCCCTTGTCCTTTCCCCCCTGGTGTTCCGCTCTCTGAAAAGCTGGGCAACCCGAAACTGCGGGCTACCGACGCACAACTTCGCCATTTTCTATGGCGCGGCGTTCGTACCCATCGAATTCGAGGGTCACATGCGAGCGTAAATCCGGTAGCGACTTTTCTTCCTCCGGCACCGCATCGAATTTTTCAGCACACGGTTAGAGGATTCCCCGCGCACGCAGGAGGGCCAGAATTGCCTCGGTGCTGGTCGCCACATCAGCCGTGCCGTCAACACGAAGTTCTGGAAACTCCGGCACCTCGTAAGGGGACTGCACGCCGGTGAAGTTAGGAATATCCCCGTTCAGCGCCTTGGCGTAGAGCCCCTTAGAATCGCGCCTGCAACAAACATCGAACGGGGTATCGACAAAGATTTCGAGAAACTCACCATCTTCCATCAATTCACGCACCATTCGCCGTTCAGAACGAAACGGCGAAATAAAGGCGACGAGAACAATCAAACCGGCTTCGACCATCAATTTTGCAACCTCTCCTACACGGCGGATGTTTTCCACACGGTCAGCATCCGTGAAACCAAGGTCGCGATTGAGGCTATGCCGAATGTTATCACCGTCAAGAAGCATGGTGTGACAACCCAGGCCATGGAGGTGCTGCTCAAGCACGTTGGCAAGGGTCGATTTGCCCGATCCAGACAGCCCCGTGAGCCATAGGATGCAGGGTTTCTGGTGCATGAGGGTGACACGTGCCGATTTACTCACGGTTTCCGCGTGGCGATACACGTTGGTAGCGCGGCGCAGGGCATGCAAAATCATGCCACAGCCGACAGTGTCGTTAGAATAGCGGTCGATAAGGATGAATCGGCCTGTGCCACGATTGGCCGCGTAGGAATCGAAAGCCACCGCCCGATCCACGGCGACATCGCACACCCCCACCTCGTTAAGGGCAAGACATTCGGCGGCGGTCCGCTCAAAGGTATTGACGTTGATACGACAGTCGAGACGGTTGATCCGCACGCCAGAGACGGTGGTCCCGATTTTAATCAGATATGTGCGGTTGGGCAGCAGCGGATCGGCATGCATCCAGAGAATCCGAGCAGAAAACTGGTCAGCAAAATCAGGGCAATCATGGGGAACGGCCAGAGTATCACCTCGGCTGATATCAATTTCATCGGCAATAACGAGATTGACGGCATCCCCCTGCCATGCCTCTGCCCGATCCCCGTCAAAGCTAACGATGCGACGCACCGTCGAAGTTTGGCCCGATGCGGCCACGACGACGGTATCGCCAACGGCGATGTGTCCCGAGGAGACGGTGCCGCAAAAGCCACGAAAGTCGAGATCGGGGCGACACACCCATTGCACAGGCATCCGAAAAGGAAGGCTGTCGGCGGAAGAATACACCTCAACGGCCTCAAGCTGGGCGAGAAGTGGCGCACCATCAAACCAGGGCATGGAAAGACTTGCAGCACAAACATTATCGCCCTTGAGCGCCGACACCGGCAAACAAGAGAGGGTCTCGAAGCCGAGGCCCTCGGCAAAATCGAGATAAGTGGCGCGGAGGCTATAAAAGACCGCTGCGTCGTAATCGACGAGATCCATCTTGTTGATGACGAGGATGACATGACGAATCCCCATGAGGGAGGCAATGAAGCTGTGGCGACGGGTCTGGGTGAGAATACCCTTGCGTGCGTCCACTAAGATCACCGCGAGATCAGCGGTGGAAGCGCCGGTTGCCATGTTACGGGTATATTGTTCATGACCGGGAGTGTCGGCGACGATAAACTTGCGGTGCTGCGTCTCGAAAAAACGATAGGCAACGTCAATCGTGATGCCCTGCTCGCGCTCGGCCTGAAGCCCATCAAGGAGGAGGGCAAAGTCGATATCCTGTCCGTGGGAACCGCTGCGCTGGGAATCTGCCTCAATCGCGACGATCTGATCGTCACAGAGCAGCTTTGCATCCCACAGCAGACGGCCGATCAGAGTACTCTTTCCGTCGTCGACACTGCCGCAAGTGAGGAACCTCAGCAGGTCTTTCCCGGTCTCCGTGTTCTCCGCCAAACACCGCATCAGAAATACCCGTCTTGTTTCTTCTTTTCCATTGAGCCGGCTTGGTCGTGATCAATCACGCGCCCCTGCCGCTCGGAGGTATGCATCGCCCGCATCTCCACGAGGACATCCTCAAGGGTTTCCGCCTCGGATTCGAACGCAGCGGTAAGGGGGTAGCAACCGAGAGTCCGGAAGCGCACCGTCTTCAGCAGAGGCGTTTCGCCGGGACGGAGCGGTAGACGATCATCATCAACCATAATCAGCAGACCATCGCGTTCCACGACCGGGCGTTTTTTCGCAAGATAAAGCGGTACGATCGGAATGTTCTCGGCAAGGATGTATTCCCAGACGTTGTATTCGGTCCAGTTGGATAGCGGAAAAACGCGGATGCTCTCGCCCTTGGCTATACGCGTATTATAAAGATCCCACAGTTCCGGGCGTTGGATCTTCGGGTCCCAGTGATGAGAGGCGGTGCGGAACGAAAAAACCCGCTCCTTAGCACGGGATTTTTCCTCGTCGCGCCGCGCCCCACCGAAGGCAGCGTCGAAACCATAATGGTCGAGGGCCTGCTTGAGCGCCTCGGTTTTCATCACATCCGTGTAGAGCTTTGAACCGTGAATGAAGGGATTGATTCCACGTTCCAAGCCCTCCTGATTGATGTGAACGAGCAATTGAAACCCCATCTCCCGCGCCATGCGATCGCGGAACGCGATCATCTCGCGAAATTTCCAGGCGGTGTCAATGTGAAGGAAGGGGAACGGCGGCAAAGCAGGGAAGAAGGCTTTTCGTGCCAGATGCAGCATCACCGATGAATCCTTGCCGATCGAATACAGCATCACCGGCTTTTCAAAGGTTGCCACAACTTCGCGGAAGATATGAATACTTTCCGCTTCTAAACGCTGAAGGTGAACGAGATCGTGTCTGCTCACGGAAAACTGTCCCCTTTCGGACTTCGTGCCCAACGGCATGACTGCCGTTTCTCTATCCTGCGATTTATACGCTCACAAGAAAGAGAGAAGACTGGGGATGACACAGAACACAGTTCCCGAGCCCTCCCGGTATCTCGTTTTCTGAGGAACGGAGATACGGTTAGAGATACCCCAAACGACGCATCACCGCACCATGGTCATCGACGATGCGGGAGGCCTGAAGTGCGTTCAAAGTTTCTCGCCATGCGCCGGCCTTTCCCTGACGGAAGAATCTCTCCATGTGTGCGGGCCGTTCGGCAAATCCGCCCTCACGCGCTTCAACCTCCTGCAGAATTTCGAAACGACAGGCGGCAACGGCCGCAGAAACAGTCTGCGTATCCGTGTCTAGACCCAAGAACCGCGCCAAACGCATCAATTCCCGCTCTGGGTCGGCCAGCATCTCTTCATAGCGCAGCAGCAACAGAGGGCCAGGCGGATCGTCCAGCCAGGATAGAACGTGCCCCGACCATGAACCAAGCTCTTGGGGGACTTGCGGTTTATAGCGGAACAAACGCGACAAAGTGAGATTCGGATCAGCCATCACGGCAATCGCGGCATCCACATCTACATTCATATGCTTTGCCCAGGACGGCGCGACATCGCGTGGATCACGGACGATATAAACCACACCGCGTGTCAGCGTTGCAGGACAGAGCCGGCCATCATTGCGGTCATGCACTTTGATGCAGCAGGGGTCAGTGCAGACAGAAGCATGAGCGCCCTCCGCAGCAACACGCGCCGCCACCAGATCCTCAAGTGTAAATTCCTCGATATTGATATCCAGCCTCTGCTCAATCCAGCCGCGTCCCGCACTGTTGGGACCGACCTTAATCGCCTGCAAATCGACGTTTCCACCACCATTCAGGAGAGAAGAGATCAGGCACCGCGCCCAAGTGTTCCCCGATTTGGGGTAGGAAGCCAGCCAGAAGATGCCACCACCATCCGGAATCGCCCGCTTATTCATGAGGAAAAGGCGCTTTCGATCAGGGCCGCAACCGCCTCCAGCACATCAAAGCGAAGCGGTCGCTCAAGACGCAACACACGAACCCGGCCAGCTATCGCCGCTGACTGCGCAAACACGGCAGCCTGACGCCCCAACAGTTCGATCAGCCTTGGACGATGGACATAGGCTTGCAACAAAGGCACAGCAGCGGTGGGAGCAACATCATGCAACACAGGCCCATCGCCTTCCTCTAGGAGAATGACCGCATCCAACCGCATCGGCGCAGGATCAAATCCTCCACCGATTTCCAATGCATACTTGGCCAACCCTTCACGCACAGGAATCGCTGGACACGCCGTCAGGTCCAATGCCTTCACCACATCCTGCCACAACCGCAGACGCGGAAAGGAGGGCAGCAAAGTGACACCATCCGCAGAGTTCACATCCAACACGACGGTATCGTCTGACAACAAACCATGCCCACGACGGTTCAACACCGCCGCCAATGTCGACTTTCCCATCCCAGAATGCCCGGCAATGGCGACGACACGCTCGCCAATACGCAAGCACGCGGCATGCAACGGGAACAAATTGCGCTGATGGCACAGATGGTAGAGCCCAGCCCCCAACACGAATGGGCGCCACCCAGACGCGGCACCAAGGGGATCAGCATCCACACTAACCCGCACGCCACCACGCGTCAGGATACGAAATCTTCCGGGAAGTTGAAGAAGGACCGCACCATCATCCGTGACATACAGATAGCGCCCCCGCGCCGCTGCGACGAGATCGGCATCAATCGCTTCATCCGCGAATGCCACGTCCACATCAGCATCACACGGACCAACCCACGGCAAAAGCTCCGGCAGGGAAAGGGTGCTGTGCACACGCCAACCGCAAAGGGAATAATCACCACTCATGCCGAGACTCGCCGCCCCATCCTTTTACACCACGAGACACCTTTCCACAGTCCGTCCACATGCTCCGTGTATCAGGAATGTGTGCTGGTCCCATGGCCGTCGGTGCCGGTCACATAGGAATTGGCGGTCTTGTCCACGGGCAAACGCATGAGACGCGGCTTATGCCACGCCTTACGCACCGATTGCACGGATGGCGGCAATTGCACGGAGGCCCCCCCCCCCGTCATTTCGTTAACATTCTGCGCGGACATGATCATCGGACCTCGTCATCGACTCTATTATCATTGTCAATCTTACTGGAGAACCCAATAAGTTGTCCAGAACAGACCGCGCAGCCTTCTCCCGAGCGCGTGGGAAGGAACAGAAAAAAGAGCATCTCTTTGTCGGAATCGACTAAGGTATAAGTTGTGTTTTTGCATTTTTAACACCGCCCAAACGGCCTATTCTCCAGTGGAAATTTCCTTTCACGGCATAGCCACCAAAGGCCAGAATGATCATGACACCCTCCCATGCCTTACGCCCGCATCTCCCCCCGGTTCTGACCGATCGGGAAATTGATCTGCGTGAACAGACAACTGAGGACAACGCTTTCCTCTGCGAACTGTATGTGTCTACTCGCTGGGACGAAGCGACCACCATCGGATGGCCTGATGGCCAGAAAATTGCTTTCCTGCAACAGCAATTCGCCTTTCAGAATCTCCATTACACCCGTCACTACGTTGGGACATCCCGCTGGCTCGTATCCATCCAGGACCACCCCATCGGGCGGCTGTACCTTTATCCCACGCCCAATGATATTCGAATCGTCGATATTTCCCTATTGCCGTCGCATCGCGGGCAAGGAATCGGCGCGGCGCTAATCACGGCAACCTTTGACCTAGCACGAAAACGCGGCAACGCCGTTTCCCTCCATGTCGCGATTTTTAATCCCGCTCGCCGCCTTTACGACAGAATGGGTTTCACGCCGAAAGGTGAAACCAGCGATATTTACCAGGAAATGGTGTGGTGCCCGCAGCAGGAATCAAATCTGAGTTGATTTTTGCGCTTTTTTCCCGCATTTCTATTGGACGGGTTTCTATTAAATAGCATGCTGGATGAAAGTCATACGCTACCATCGGCGTCTCAAATCAAAGACAAAATAGAACAAGGAAACAATTACATAGGGAGCTTCAAATGGGCGAATGGTTCATAGGAGAGATCCGATTATTTCCTTACGTCAGGGTACCGGGAGGCTGGCACATCTGTGATGGCTCAGAACTGCCGGTTGCAGGCAACGTCGTCCTTGCCAGTTTGTTAGGAAATTCTTATGGCGGTAACGGGACCACGACGTTCAATCTACCCGACCTGCGCGGACGCGTACCTGCAGGGGTCGGTGAGGACATACCAAACATCGGCATGTCGTTCGGGGAGGAATCCGTAAAACTATCCGTGGAGACCATGCCCTCCCACACGCACATCGTGAATGCCATCACCAGTGAGGGGACTCAGACCCTACCACTGGCCGGCCTTCCCGCCACCATGGCGAGTGATGCCCCTGCGATCTATGGCCCACCGACCAGCAGCACCGGAGCTCTGAACTCGGACACAATCACAAGCTGTGGTGACGGGGTGGCGCACGAAAACCGACAGCCCACCATTGCCTTGCAGTATTGCATCGCCTTAGAGGGACAATACCCTCCTCAGTCGTAACGACACCGCACGAAAGGAGCACGCTATGGTGGACTGTTATGTTGGTGAAATCCGCCTGTTCGCTGGACTCCGGCCCCCCAACGGCTGGGCTCTGTGCAACGGACAGGTGCTAAATATGATAGAGTATGGGCCATTGGCTTCGCTACTCCAGAATCTCTATGGTGGGAACGGACAAACCACCTTCGCCCTACCCGACCTGCGTGGATATCTGGTTTGCGGATCAGGAAAAACACCTGAACTGTCCTCTTACGCACTGGCCCAGACCTTCGGCCTGCGAGTCGTCATACTAAACCCCACGAACCTGCCCCCACACCAACACACGATGCTCGCCTCCAGCGCAGAAGCAACCTCCAGCACGCCAGAAGGCAACGTCTACGCCCAATGCCCCAGTGGATATACCACCTACGTTTCCAGCACATCGACAAACACGACCAAGGCCCCATCCACAGCAATGCTGTCGTATACGGGAGCCTATGGCCCTCACGATAACCACATGCCTTGCCTCGCTCTGAATTACATCATTGCTCTGGAAGGATTTTACCCGGCCCCCTGAGACAGAGGAAGACGATCATCATGGACGCATTCATCGGAGAAATCCGCGCTTTTCCCTATGCACGTATTCCACAGGGCTGGCTCCCGTGCGACGGGTCGCTGGTAGAGTGTCTGAACTACCGTCTACTCTACTCTGTCATTCTGACGACTTACGGTGGTGACGGAAGAAACACCTTCGCCCTACCCGACCTGCGTGGCCGATCGCCAATGGGCACGGGTACAGATCCATGGCATGGCGCAACGTATAAAACCGGAGACACTCTAGGCAGCGCAGTCGCCACCGTATCTACGGAGCAAACCTGGCCACATACGCACCAAGTTTATGCCGCCGTCAACCCCACACTCGCCAACTACTCCGGCTCTCCTGACGACAATATGTTGAGCCGCACGCTCGGGGTAACGGGAACACCGTACAAATCCTGGAGCAATAACTTTCATTCCGAAACAACCATGGACCCAAACTTCGTCACCACAACGGGCGACGGACAACCTCACCAAAACCGACAGCCAGGACTGACCTTCCAGTACTGCATCTGCTTCGATGGCGAGTACCCCTCACCGGACGAGGACGTAGACTCATAAATCCTGGCAAATTGCGTTGGTCGCCAAGGGGTACAATGGCAGGAGCCGCCGCGAAGGCGATGCTGGGACATCGGTGAGCGGTGGCGACCAACCAGTGTGTTCCTTGGCGATCAACCCAGAGGGCCGGGCGATTTCGCCGGACCTTAGCGGCGAGAGGGGGGCCCTATAGACGCGACATTGACCCCCACGCATCTGGCGTTGTGGAGTCATTGCCGTCGTCCACCACCAGCACTTTCCACCCTGAAAGACCGCCGCGAGCATCAATCGTGTATCGGCATATCCGGAGCAACACGGGGCACCCTATTGCCATCGCACCATGGGCACGGAAATGCAGCAGCACCGCTTCCCTTCGTGTCGAGGCCTTTCATCCCTCACGTCACCCTTACGGTCGAGAGGTGTCTCGCATCCAAAGGCAAAACAAACGATTTTCACCAGGAAATAGCGGGACACACTTAACTGGAGCAAAACCTCAGATTGTATTTCGTTGTTTTCTCCGCCTATTATATGAGATGATCTTTTCGTTAAACAACGCATAAAATTAGGATCATGTGTCATCACCGCCCGTCACAGTCAAGAATTCGCACAACTCGGGCTGAAAAGAATACGTGAGGTCTTAAATGAGCGACTATTTCTTAGGCGAAATCCGGCTGTTTCCCTACAACAGGGTGCCTAAAGGCTGGCACGTCTGCGACGGCACCATAATACCCGTGAAAGATCATCAGGCACTCGCCTCTCTGCTGGGAAATTTTTATGGCGGCGACGGGCGTACGACCTTCGCCCTGCCCGACCTACGCGGGCGCGTTCCAACGGGGATCAGCGAGGCCTTTCCACGCGTCGGTATAAAGTTCGGGGTGGAAAGCGTTCCCCTGACCACCGAGACAATACCACCCCACTCGCATACGGTGAATGCCATCAGCCGCGAAGGGAATCAGACCGTACCGTTGGCGGCCTATCCCGCCACCGTGACCGGTGACACTCCCCCTGCGATCTATGGTGGTGGCACAGAGCCCGAAACCATTCCTCTGGCTCTAAGCACGGTCGAACCCACCGGCAACGGGCAAGGGCACGAAAATCGGCAGCCCACCATCGTCTTGCAACACTGTATCTCTATGATCGGGATATATCCCCCACGGAGATAACCGAACAGCACGAAAGGAACACGCCATGAGCGAGTATTATACTGGCGAAATCCGCATGTTCGCTGGAGACTACGCCCCCAGAGATTGGGCACTGTGCAATGGCCAGACTCTGATGATTAATGAGTACCAAACCCTATTCTCGCTAATCGGAACAACCTATGGCGGCGACGGGCGTACGACCTTCGCCCTGCCCGACTTGCGCAAACGTCTGGTTTGCAGCGCCGGACAAGCCCCAGGTCTATCTCCGTATATTTTGGGACAAAATATCGGCACCGGAGCAACAACGCTTTCGACCGATCAACTCCCCTTGCACACGCACATAATGTATGCCAGCACCACAGAAGCAACCACCACAAACCCGAGCAATACCCTCTACGCCACATGCGCTAACGGATACGCCACCTACCTTTCCACCGAAGCAAGCGACAACAGGGAGAAAAATCCTGACGCGCAGATGCTGTCGAATTCGGGAGGAAGAGGAGAACCCCATAACAACATCATGCCATGCCTCGCGCTGAACTATATTATCGCCCTAATGGAGGGCACATACCCTTCAACAGATAGCTGAGACAGAGGAGGACGCGACCATGGCCGACGCATTTATCGGAGAAATCCGTACTTTCCCCTACAACTACACCCCAGAAGGCTGGCTTCTGTGCGATGGCTCAACGTATAGAATACAGGAGTATTCCCCACTCTTTGCTGTCATTGGAATAACTTATGGTGGTGACGGACGCCATTTCTTCAACGTTCCCAATCTACTCGGCCAATCCGCATTGGGCGCAGGAAGCGGCGGAATAGCACCAAACATGCCTACTTCCATCGCCGTCGGAAGCCACTACGGCAGCAACACCACCACTCTCTCTCTGGCACAAATGCCGCCACACACCCATCAAGTTCATGCCGCCATCAACCCCACACTCGCCAACTACTCCGACACTCCCGGTCCGGA
Organism: Rhodospirillaceae bacterium; assembly: GCA_016937315.1. GTDB lineage: Bacteria > Pseudomonadota > Alphaproteobacteria > Rhodospirillales > Rhodospirillaceae > Oleispirillum. The sequence continues at coordinate 9,937 of JAFGWD010000157.1, read as the reverse complement.
CAAAATCTTGAGCCGTACGCTCGGCACCGAGGGGACAGGAACCCCCTATAAAGCCTGGAGCAATCAGAAAACACCCGAGACAACAATGCATCCAGACGCAATCAGCGCGACAGGCAACGGACAACCTCATGAAAACCTGCAACCAGGACTGACCCTCCTGTTCTGCATCTGCCACGAAGGCACATTCCCCCAAAGACCATAATCGTAACATCGGAGAACAGTCTCACCGAGTGGATCCACCTCGTCCCATGACACAACGCAAGTGCCATGAAATACTGCCAACAACAATTTTGTGGAATAAGGACGTGGCATGAGCGATTTCGCCGGGATTTGGCGGCTGGACGGATCTCCGATGGACACGGCGGATATCCGTCGTCTGGCATCGGGGTTAGAAGGACGCGGCATTGAGCGCCCACGCATCTGGCGTAGCGGGTCTATTGCCGTCGTCCACCGCCAGCACATTTTCACCCCAGAAGACCGGCACGAACATCAACCGTGTGTCGGAAAATCTGGAGCAACCTTGGTCGCTGACCTGTGCCTAGGGGACCGCCGTACGCTGATCAACGCCCTGGCTCTTCCTCCGTCCAGCATTTCAGCCCCGGACTCAACTCTTTTGCTCACAGCCCTTGAAACGTGGGGCGTGGAGAAAACACTCGCCCGCCTGTGCGGAACATTCGCCTTCGCTCTATGGAATCCTTCAACACGTCAATTGAGTCTGGCGCGAGATCCATCTGGGAGCTCCCCGCTATTCATCCACTGCGGAGCGCGGATCGTTGCCTTCGCCACGCGATTGCGGCCCCTCCTCTCTCTCCCCGATATCCCACGCGATCTCGACGACATGATCCTGGCGGACCGCCTGACCCTGAACGTCCGAGAGCCTTTCCGAACCCTGTACCAAAAAATCGACAGAGTCCCAGCCGGAACACTGACCGTCGTGACTCCGGATTCCGTCCGGACACAGACTTGGTGGCAACTGCCGCAACCAGGGACCCTCCGCTTCGACACCCCGGAAAAAACGGTAGAAGCCGCAACCGCTATCCTGGATACCGTTGTCGCGGATGCTCTCCGCGCCGAAGATCCCGTCTCGCTCTGCCTAACCGGGGGATTGGACAGTGGTGCCATTGCGTCCTCAGCCGCACAGCAAGTCGCTCCCGGCAGAGTTCTCGTCTTGACGCGCATCCCCAGCGGTGCTGTCCCAGCAGAAAAGGGCCGACTCTATTACGACGAATCGTCCCGTGCGAAAAAAGTCGCAGACCGCTATCCCAACATGGATTGGCAAATGGTCGGCGACGACGGCGAAGATTGGGGCGAACGTGACGCACGGCGCTGGTTCATAGAAGGAGGATTGCCCCGTCGGGCTCCCACAAACCGGGAATGGTTTTTCCCTCTATTCCGACGCATGACAGAACACGGCAGCCGCGTAATGCTCGGCGGTGAATATGGCAACGCCTTTTTCAGCTACTCAGGCGTCGAACTTTTGGCCGAACTCTTTCTTGGACTGAAATGGCGGCAATTGACCCAGCTTGCCTTCTCGCTAAAGCGCGGCGAAGACTTTGGCCCCCTGCAACTGGGGCGGCAATTGTATCGTGCAATCGAACCCATCCCATTTCGCCTATGGCGGCAGAGGCAACGTCACCCTTGGAGCAAATTCAGCGCGATTCATGCAGACTTCGCGGCGGAATTGCATTTAGACCGTGTCCTAGACCCACACCTATACCGCATGCGTGTGGGCGCGGGGCCACAAAGCGCAAACGACATGCGCCAATGGATCTGCGGCGACGAAGAAGCGCACGACCTCTCCTCCACGGGACGTGCGCTTTCCGGTATAGACGCACGTAAACCGCTCGCCGACCGCCGAATCATGGAATTTTTCGGAGCCTTACCGCTTGAGGTGTTTCTGCACGGCGGGCGCTGGCGCTCCGTCGCCCGCCGCGTCCTCGCCGATCGACTCCCGGACACGACACTGGCAAGCTCCAGCGGAGGACGCCAGAACAGCGATTGGCACGGCACCCTGACGTCACGCCTTGAAACCTTACGCAACGACGTTGAGCGTCTGCGTGCCTCTCCATTAGCTCAACGTGTCCTCGACATCGACCGGATGTGCCATCTCCTCGACACATGGCCATCCGACGTCGAAACGGCACAAGAACAGCAGGCGTCCTATCACCGCCTGCTCTCTCGGGGACTGGAAGTTGGACAGTTTCTCGCATGGCATGAAGGCGGAAACGGTGCCATTCCGCAGTCAAAACACACAGGGCAGCCCGGCACAATCAGAGGGGGAACCAAGGCTAACCGGGCATGATTTAATTGTCATCCCCTTGTTATCATTGATACTCTGCACCATTATCGAACCACTACGGCACCCACTTCTGCGAGAGACGAGAGAAGATCAAGGATATCCGCCTCAATCACATCACGAGGGGCCTCATAATCGCATACCAACGCATCGCATAAGCCCCGAACAGTGCATGGGGATTCCAACCGCTTCCAGATGTCACGGCCGATGGTATCCAAAGAAAGATACAGGCCATGTTCCACGGACATCAGCACCATTTCTCCCCCAACATCGGCACACAGCCAATCAGGAGAAAGAGCAATCGTTGCATTGGAATCTATCGACATAGAACACACGCGTTTCCAGACATGAACAGGCGGTCACCATTATAGCGACACTCTCGTAAAAAAGACCATTTCTCCAGAAACATCAAGCCGCCCCATCATCACTTTCCCTGTTGTTCGGTCCGCTTATGACACGGCCCGCCTCCAAACGAATAACATGGTCGGCATGCACAAGCGCGGCATCCCGGTGTGTAATTAACAGCACAGTCATGCGCCCCCTCAACGTGGATAAGGTTTCCAGAATTTGCCGCTCCATTGAAACGTCAAGAGCGCTGGTCGCCTCGTCCAGAATTAACAAATCCGGTTCGGACAACAACGCACGCGACAAAACAATGCGCTGGCGCTCGCCACCCGACAACGACCCTCCCCGATCACCAAGTCTTGCGTCCAACCCACCAGGCAAGGCGCGGACAAAGCCATCCGCCGCCGCCAACGTTAAGACACGCCACAAATCCGCATCACGGGCATCCGGACGGGCCAACAAGAGATTCGCACGAAGCGTATCATGGAAGAGAAAAGCCTCCTGGGGAACATAGCCGACACGAGAACGCCAAGCCATACGCAAACCGCCATCCAATTCCCGCCCATCAATCGAAACGCTCCCCACCGACGGTTCGATCAGCCCCATCACCAAATCCGCCAGCATAGACTTCCCTGCACCAGACGGGCCAACAAGGGCGGTTACAGAGAAGGCTGGAATGCGGACATCAATATCCGACAAAATAGCGGCGGCACCATCCTGCAAACGATATGACACCCCGCTCAGACGCAACTCCCGCTGTAATGACGGTGCCTCAACGGCAGCCACAGGTTCAGCTTCCGCCCGGCACTCTTCGAGCAGGCACTCAAGTGCAGCATGCGTCGGCAGAATACGCATGATTTGCCGCCATTGCTCCTGCAACCGAGATGCCACCATCATCGTCCGTCCGTACAGCAGCACCAACGCCAATAATTCAGGAACCGAAACATCCAGCATTGACCTCCCCGCCCAAACGCCAAACGCCACAACACCCGCGATCAGGAAACGCTGCACCTGAGAAGCTCCCGCCATGGCAGCCGCCTGAGAAAATTGCAGGGAAACTTGGCGCTCAACCCGAGACTGGAAGACTTGTCCGCGAAGTGCCTCTGCCCGCAGGATTTTGAGGCTACGCAGACCCGCGAGTTCATCGGCAACCTCTGCATGCAAAGCACGATTGGCGTGGACAGCGCCTTCCGCCAAACCATGTGCACGGCGCACCAACGGCAACATCACCACCGCAAGTCCAACGAACAGAGCCAAAACCACCAAGGTAAACGACAGCGACAACGCCACCGCTGCCGATAACAGCACGGGAACATAGATCATATGAGCCAACAAACCTAAGAACAGGCGCACCGCAAAAGAGCACTGCCCCACCTCAAGCGTCATCGCATGGGTAAAATCGGCAGAACGATATCGGATCACCGCAGCCCACCGCATCGACATGACTGCGGCATGCACACGCATACGCAATGCGCGTCCGTAGCGTAGCATCAAAGACGTACTCACCAACGCATGCACGTACAAAAGTCCGCCGACGACAGCCACCAACAACACATAGCCAAGCAGGATCGTTTCCAGATTCACCGCATGCCCAACCATGCGAAGGGAGGCACCGGTCCCTTGCGGGTCCAACGCTCCGGCCATACGGAGAAAAGATGGCAACATGAAGGTACCCACCCCTTCAGACGCCGCAGCCGCCACGGCCAGAACCACTCCCCCCCAACAGCGCCCCCCTCCCGTCCGCACCACATCCCGGACCAAAGTCAGACTTTGCTGTGTCACGGATTTACATTTTCCCGCCACACGCGCACGACAGAAAACTTCCGACTGGCTCCACCCCGAGATCATCGCTGTTTTTTCTCCCTGCACCCTCATTGCGTGTTTCATTTTTTAATGATACTGCCTACACGGATCACGTCCGATATGATAGTTTCTTTGCCATTAGAGATATAAGGGCACCTTGGTTTTCCTTTTTTGCGCGAAGTGGGGATAGGAGCATGGTTTCAATACGTGAATTTGCCATCGGCGTATCCATCGCGTGTAGCATGACCTGCATGCCTGCGTTTGCGCAATCTAACCTGCAGGCCGACCAAACCGCCGTAGGCCAAAAAAGCCAAAGCGTCCGGAAACAGGAAAAACAGCTCCTCCCCCCCAAGGAGGCCCTGGAGCAGGAAGATAGCGACTTAGCTCCTGATGCCTATCAGCCACAGGGCGTGGATCTTGGCAGCTTTCTACTGTTCCCCAAAATGGGGATCGGCTTCGACTACAACTCCAATATTTATGCGACAAATACCGACAAGGTCAGCGACGATATCACCACCTATCGTCCCGAAATGACCTTGAAATCTCGTTTCGAACGCCACGAACTGGGTGCCACAGCAAACGCCGAACGCGTCAACTATCACCATCACGCCCGGGAAAGTGTCACCAATGCCTTCGCCCAGGTATCTGGTCGCTACGACGTCACGGAGCGCGATAACCTGAACGCCAAACTTTCCTACGTCCAGGACCATGAGGACCGTAGCAGCCCGGACGACGCTGGTGGCCTGCATCCAACCGAATATCACTACCTGACATTTGATGGTTCGGGTTCGGTCAGTACCGGGCGCTTGACATCGACTCTGGGCCTCTCCGTTTCGCAACGCACCTGGGAAGACACCAAGACCAACACCGGGATAACACCATCCCATCTGCGTGACCGCAACGACAGTGAGATCAAGTTACGGGAAGCATACGAGTTTATTCCTGGATATGCCGCTGTCGTCGAAACATCATACCTGCAACGACTTTACGCCAATGATTATGACCAGTCCGGCGTCTCTCGTGACAGCGATGGCATCCGTCTGTCTGGAGGTCTTGGCGTCGACATCTCGCAGGTTATCCGAGGCGATTTCCTAGTCGGATACTTCAGCCAAGACTACAGCGACAATCACTTAAGCGATCCCTCAGGCCTGTTCGTGAAGGCACAGTTCAACTGGACTCCGACACGTCTGACCACGGTCATCCCAACTATCGAACGTTCCGTCGAGGAAACCACCGCCACAAACGTCTCCTCCTTGATCACCACAGCCGTATCGCTTACCGTGCGCCATGAATTCAAGCGCAACATTATCTTGTCGCCATCCATCTCCTATACCCACGACGACCAGGAGGGTGGTGATCTGACCACCGAGACCTCCACGGGAACACTTCGCGGCACCTATCTCTTCGACCGGAACTTCTTCGCGTCACTTGAATTTGGACAGACACGCAAACTCTCTAGCGAAAGCGGCAGGGGATACAATCAAACGGTTGGAATGTTGCGTCTGGGCGCTCAGTATTAAAAGGGCGACAGAAAATTGACTCTATTCCAGAATAGCCTGGCCCCAGCACCACCCGATGTATTCCGGCGGCGCGTGCGTTGGGCATTGGGCGTCGTCCGTCGTGGCAAATGGGTGGTTTTCGGCTGCGTCCTTCTGATCACCGCACCAACGGTAGTCTATTTGTACACCGCGAAACGCCTCTATTCGACTACAGCGGAAGTCCTTATCGAATCTCCCGATACCGGCGACAGCTTGCTTGACCGCTCTTATGGCCGGAGCCGTCTGACCGAAGCAGCCATCCAAACCGAAGCAGACATTCTATCTTCGTCCTCTCTGGCTGCCCGTGTCATCGAGAAACTCAATCTAACGGCAGATCCAGAATTCAACACAGCCCTTCGCCCACGCTCCCTGTGGGGAAAGATCCTCCCCTACATCAACCCTCTGCCTTTTCTGACCGGCCAACGAGCGGGAGAGCAGCAATTGACGGAGCAGGGACGAGCGAAACTGGCCATGACGCGGATTCAGGGAAACTTCCTATCGCGCCTATCCGTGAAAAGCCGCCGGAGGTCCTTCGTCATTACTGTCGGTTTTACAGCCGAGAACGGAGAAAAAGCAGGAAGAATTGCCAACACTCTGGCGGATCTGTACGTGGTCGATCGACTAGAAGCCAACTTGCAGGAGAGCCGCCGCGCCAACGAGTGGCTGGCGCATCGACTGGAAGGCCTGCGCCATGACGTGGCTATTGGTGAACGAACGGCAGAAGCCTTCAGAATCACGCATAATCTGACGCAGCGCCGGAAAGGCGAGCGCCTGATGACCATTTCCGATCAGCAACTGATCGAGCTGAACAGCCGGTTGGTTCTCGCACGCACGGACTTGGCTCAAAAGCGTGCGCGTTACGAACAAACACTCGCACTTTCACGGCGTAGCGGATCAACCGAGACCTCGTTCGACGTGTTGCAGTCCTCCTTGATTCAAAGACTGCGCGAGCAAGAAGCCATCACACAACGCGAACTGTCAGAAGCCACAAAGACCTACGGAGACCGTCATCCCCGCATCATCGGTCAACGCGCCGACCTTAATGAACTGAGGCAAAAGATCGCGCAGGAAGTTAACAAGATCACCGCCTCCTTGGCATCAGAAGTCGCCGCGGCCCAAGCCGGCGTCACGACCATGGAACGCGAGATCGCGGCGCTCAAACGAACCACCAACGAAGCAGGAAGTGACGAGGTCGAACTTCGCGAGCTGGAACGCCAGGCAGATACCAGCCGGACACTTTATGAATCCTTCATGGCTCGCTACAAACGCGACACGGGACAGGAACGCATTCAACGAGCCAACGCCCGCGTCCTGTCGCAGGCCGTCATTCCTGTACAACCGTCCTCACCTCGCAGGATACGAATTTTCGTGGGGGCCGTCTTCGTCTCCGTGCTTGCCGGACTGGGCTTAGTTTTCCTGCTCGACCGTCTAAACGGACGTGTGCGATCCCCGGAAGAGGCGGAACAGATCACCGGTTTACCGATTCTTGCATCCATTCCCTATTATGGAAACAAAAACCAATCCCGGGAAGCACTGGACTACGCCTCCCTTGACGCTCCCCGTTCCAACCTCGCCAACGCATTCCGTTCCCTGCGGGCCGTATTGTCTGCCAACACAGAAACGGGAGCAGACAAGGTCACGTTGACCACATCTTCGGTTCCGCAAGAGGGTAAAAGCTTCGTTTCCAGGCACTTGGCGATGACGATTGCCAAAGCCGGTCACAGAGTCCTCCTCATTGACGCCGATCTGATGCGCCCGATCCAACACACGGCCATGGGCCTCACGCCGGATCGCGGGTTGGCCCAATTGCTCCTGGAACCAACGCTGCCCGTGGATGACCTGCTGCTGCATGATGAGCGCGGCAGCTTCGACATTTTACCCGCCGGTCCCATCGACCTGGAATCCGGCAACGCACTGGCCAACGGACGGCTGGAAGAGATCGTACAATCCCTCGCCACACGATATGATCGTATTGTCATCGACGCTCCGCCCTGTTTAGCCGCCACAGACGCACAGATACTGGCACGCGTGGCAGATCAGATCGTGCTTGTCATCAAATGGAATCATACCGCCCGAGATGCCGTCCTGACGGCACTGTCCTACCTCTCCAAAGTCGGTGCCAAGGTCTCGGGCGTCGTTCTAACGCAAACCCAAGATAATCTTGATGGCACCTATGGCTCCTATGGTTATTACGGTAACTATGACGGATACTCCGAGAAGTCATAACGTGCGCCCCACGGGCGCACAACGACTGGCGATCCTGGGGCTGATCGCCATTGCCCTGGGCGTTGCGGCAACAGCATTGCCGCGAATGATAGCCGGTGGGCTGTTCGCATGGGCACCAAGCGTTCGGGAGAACGCCACCTTTCCACGCGCCAACGAAGCATCAGAAACGCTGGCTTGGCTTGCCCGATCACAGGCGTGGCAACCGTCAGCAGCGGCCAAAATTTATGCGGCCCTATCCTTCCATGCCAAAGACAAGGCCAGTGCGGAAGAGCGCGACACTCTTATTGATTTGCTGGCGCATTCACCTTTGCGCCCCCAGCAATGGCTAGACTTAGGTCAAATCTTCTCTGCCGAAGGAAACCGCGAACGCGCCCTCTCCGCTTGGCGTATGTCCATCTTCACTGGCCGAATCCTCCCCTCCATCATGGTGGATCGCCTCGACCTTGGCCTCTCTCTCAAAAACCTCATGCAAACGGAAGACCTTCGCCTGCTGGATGAACAGGTTCGGTTATCCTTCATTCTCCGCCCCGCACACGTCAAACGCCTCCTGACGCTACCGCAGAATGCCATCTACACAGCCTATTGCAGGGAGATCATCACCGCCCTGTCAGAAACGGACATCGACCACATGGTCCGCATTCACGCGCTGCACTAGTCACCTGGAACAGAAGAACGCTCCCCCCCAAGTCCTCCATCCCGTGACACATCCGATGCGTTCGCGTTGCGTTGCGACCACGACTGGGCGTACCCGATGCCCAAAATATAAGCCAGCAACGCCGCAAGGGCTGGGATCTGAACCGTAAAATCAATCACCGCCTGCAACCCCAGCAAAAACGCCACAGAAACCGCCCAAGCTGGATAAATTTGATCCTGCCGCCGCCGAATCACCCCCACGGCACAAACAAACACCACGGCAATAATCGCCATCAACAGACATCCCCCAGCGGGCCACCCCAGAGCCATGATGGTTTCCGCCCATGCATTATGAGCATGCCCGTAAATGACGTCGCGCGGTAAACTTAGGTCGCGGTAGGGATAGAAACTTTGTTCAAAGGCACCCACCCCATGACCAACAAACGGTGCATCTGAAATCGCCGCCCACGTTAAGCGCAGCAAATTCGGACGGTCCCCGCTCCAGTCACCTTCTCCCCACAGGCGCGACACGGTCACGTCACCATCAGCAAGCACAACGGTCCCCACGATGACTCCCGTCGCCACAATCCAAACAACCGCATGACGCGCCCGCAACAGTCCACCCACGGCCGCCGCCACAATCAGAACCAGACACGCCGCCAACGTAACCAGCAAGGCCCCACGAGAGTGGCTCGCCAAAACCGCCAGCAATAAAAACACCGAGACAAACAACCATGGAATGACGCGAGAAAGTAGGCGCTCAATGCGAGCCCCGGGGCCGATCGTCGGTAAACGTGAAACATGCCCCTGAAGCGCCTGGACCAAACCGGTTAGAGCACCGATTCCTGCAAAAGCGCCGAAAGCCGTACGGCCAACGAAGGTTCCAGTTGCATCACCAAGATAGGCCCATTTAGGCAACCAAAGAACGTAGTCAACCCCCAGGGCATGGAAGGCCAGAGCCGCAGCACCGTAGACGGCCCCGGACACAGCCACGGCAACCACCGCCTGCGCCGCACGATGACGACGACGCCCGAGCTGCGTAGCCAAGACAAAGATCAGGCCGCAGGACAGCAACAGCATCACAGCATGGACGCTT
>JAFGWD010000156.1 GCA_016937315.1 Rhodospirillaceae bacterium | reverse complement strand
TATCGCAGAACGTGTGCCAATCGCGATTTCTCAAACCGGCGACCGTTCGGTGTTGATTGATGACAGCGGCACAGAAATCGTCAGCGTAAAAACCCAATCCATCAGCCTGCCTATCGTCACTGGACGCGGCGCACCGGAAAATATCGCTCGGCTTTTAGACAATCTCCGGGCTTTCCCCGAACTTGCGGTGCGCGTTAAAGCTGCGGTGCGCGTTGGTGATCGCCGTTGGAACGTCAAACTGGACTCCGTAGAAAACGGCATTGAAATCCGCCTCCCCGAAACCAACGCGGGGGCGGCTTGGGGCCGTTTAGCGGATTTGGATCGCAAACACCGCCTGCTGTCTCGTGACGTGGCGATGATCGACCTGCGCCTGCCCGACCGGATGGTCGTGCGCCTCACCAATGGCAAAACCCTACCACCATCGAACCTCGGTAAAATTCGCAAGGAGGGGCACAGCGCATGACCACAGCCGAACCCGTCCGCCGCGATATCTTGGCCGCCCTCGACATCGGCTCAACCAAGGTGACCTGTTTTATTGCCCAGCCCGAAGGCAACGATATCCGCCTACTGGGTATCGGCACCTATCGTTCCAGCGGTCTGCGCCACGGCGTCGTAGTTGACATGGACGCCACAGAAACCGCCGTTGGCAACGCCGTTGACGCCGCCGAGCAAATGGCCGGAACGCGGATCGAACGCGTCATTCTGGGCATATCCGGCGCGTCCATTCGCTCACACCGGGTCAATGCCGAGGTTTCCGTCGCCGGACATGCTATCCAAGCCGCCGACGTGGTCCGCGTCATTGATAGCGCCTCAACCGCTCTCCGCGAGGCCGAAACCAAAGCCGACATGGAGAGTGTGCCGATTCACCGCATTCCCGTGGGGTTTGCCGTCGATGGTGGTGACGGCGTCAAGGACCCCTCCGGGATGTTCGGAGAAACTCTTTCGGTTGATGTTTTGCTGGCCACTGCCGCTCCCGGCCCGGTGCGTAACCTGGAAACCGCCATTGAACGCTGCCATTTGGGAGTCGAATCCCTGGTCGTCTCCGCCTATGCCTCCGGGCTGTCGTGCCTAGTGGACGATGAACGCAATCTTGGCGTCACGGTGATCGACATGGGGGGAGGCACCACCTCTGTCGCGGTCTTCCTGAATGGCTACGTGGTACACGTCGGCGTTTTGCCAATTGGCGGCCAACATGTGACCAATGACATCGCACGCGGCCTATCAACTCCGGTAGCCTCCGCTGAACGTTTGAAAACACTTTATGGCCACGCTGTTCATGCACCATCGGCTGACCGTGAAATGCTGGATGTCCCTTTGATCGGCGAAGATGAAGACGGGCAAAGCAATCAAGTGCCGCGCTCGATGTTGACGCAGATCATTCGTCCGCGCCTGGAAGAAACTTTCGAACTGGTGCGCGAACACCTGGAAGCCGCCGGACTGTTCGCCGCCGCCGGGCGCCGTGTGGTTCTAACCGGTGGGGCCAGCCAGTTAAACGACGTCCGCGACATTGCCGCCGAAGTGCTGCAACGCCAAATTCGTCCGGGTCGTCCGATGGGACTGAAAGGCGTTGCTGACGCCGCCGCTGGGCCAGGTTTCGCCGCCTGTGCCGGTTTATTACGTTACGGCATGATCAGCCTGCCGTTCGATCGAGGGCTTGAACGTTTTCGTAAGCCCTTTGCCTCCGGCGAGTCCGGGATGCCCCGTGCGTCTCGCCCCGCCAGCCGTTTAGGGAGATTGGGACAATGGTTTCGACAGAATTTTTGAACACGCCGCCGGATGAATCCGGGGCCGTCGCCGGTCCCCGGGCTCCCTCTGGTCAATCCACTGCGAACGACGGTTCACCGTCCACCGCCACCGACATCACCTCATCATTAGCAAGCACACACGCGGAGACCACCATGGCTATCAACCTCGGACTGCCTCAGGGAGAAGCCCCCTTGATGAAACCCCGAATTCTCGTGGTTGGCGTCGGCGGGGCCGGCGGCAACGCGGTCAACAACATGATTCAAGCGGAGCTCGAAGGCGTCGAGTTCATGGTCACCAATACCGATGCTCAGGCGCTGTCTACATCGCGCAGCCCCCGCACCATCCAATTGGGAGCCTCGGTCACACAAGGCCTCGGCGCTGGTGCACGGCCAGAAATCGGACGCCGCGCTGCAGAAGAAAGCCTTGAGGATATCGTCAAGGAACTGCACGGCACCAACATGGCCTTCATCACGGCGGGCATGGGTGGCGGCACCGGAACCGGTGCTGCGCCGGTGATTGCATCTGCCGCACGCGAATTGGGCATTCTGACCGTCGGCGTGGTCACCAAGCCCTTCGATTTTGAAGGCATCCATCGTCGCCGTCTGGCGGAGAAGGGCATCGAGGAGTTGGCGCAGTACGTTGACACCCTGATCATTATTCCCAACCAGAATCTGTTCCGGGTGGCCACAGAAAAGACCACCTTCGCCGACGCCTTCAAAATGGCCGATGATGTGCTGCACTCCGGCGTGCGGAGTGTCACTGACCTGATGATCATGCCCGGCCTGATCAACCTGGACTTCGCCGATGTCCGCACCGTAATGAACGGTATGGGCAAAGCAATGATGGGCACCGGCGAGGCCGAAGGCGAGGATCGTGGCGTGCGTGCCGCCGAAATGGCTATCGCCAACCCGTTGCTGGACGATACCTCAATGGCAGGTGCCAAGGGTGTCCTTATCAACATCACCGGCGGCCCCGACCTCGGTCTTTACGAAGCCGACGAAGCCGCCAATCGTATCCGTTCGGAAGTCGACGAAGATGCGAACATCATCTTCGGCTCCTGCTTTGACGAACGCCTCGCCGGACGCATTCGGGTTTCCGTCGTCGCCACTGGAATCGGTGCTGCGATGCAGCAGAAAGCCGAACCACCCCGCGTCAGCTCCGTTAGCAGCACACCGATCACACCGTCGCCGTTGCCGCCGACCCCACCCTCAGGAGGGCTTAAGGGACCCGCACCAGAGGTCAACAAATCCACCTCTGACCCCCTGGATCTGTCGTTGTTTGATCGTCCCGCCGCGCCTGTCGCGCCGCCCATACAGTTGGACGTTTTCATCCCCAATGCACCGGTGATGCCAGAAAATCTGGCTCCTGAAACCAGCGTACAAGCCGAACCCGCCGAAAAACACGAGCCAGAGCTCGTTGAAGACGAAAGCAACGTGGTGCGTCCACAACGCCGCTGGAGCCTGTTCGGTGCCGTCCCGACACAGCCCAGGCCAGTGGACACACCCCTGTTCGGAACCCCTTCACTGGCGCCTCAAAGCCCGCCCGCTAAGAGCCTCACCATTGAAGCCGACGAACGGACAACATTGTCTGGGGGGTTAGATCCACAGGTCGACAACATTCCAGCATTCCTGCGGCGACAAGCGAACTGATCGCAGGACCGAATTCATCACCGGCGGCCTTACGCGTCGCCGGTGATAAGAAACATACACACACGATGTTGTGCCCGTCGCGCAATATGGGCACAAGATAACCGACTCTCAAGCCTGCAACCGTTATCCTCACGCCCCCTATGCGTCAAGATACAGCGATGATTCATCACGGTTTTTCCCCTCATTTGATGTAACAATCGGTAACAATCATTGATTTGAGGGCATGACGAAGCACTGGTACAAACCTCATGGTTCCAAGTGAAAGTGCGAACGGCCCCGCACCCGGAATTCGGAACCCTCGCGGCCACATCGACGGCGCCATATTTTTTCCCGCGCCTGTGACCGCCCGGAAGGGCCGGTTGTCTTTGAATCGGAAAGTCCGTTCGCCATGTTCGATGTTACGCACACCCCCGAAGCTCTCGCCACAGACCGCGCAGCGGCGCGGGTCGTCGAGTTCAAGCAAAAGACCCTGAAATCAGCCATCGGTTGTTCAGGGATCGGCTTACACTCCGGGAAAAAGATTTCGATGACCCTGAAGCCTGCGCCGATCGGCAGCGGCATCGTGTTTCATCGCACCGACGCAACCCCCGAACGCTCTCCCGTCATCCCGGCCCGCTACGACGCCGTGGTCGATACCCGCCTGTGCACATGCATCGGTAATGCCGACGGTTTGACGATCGGCACCATTGAACACCTGATGTCGGCCATCGCCGGAATGAATATTGACAACCTGATGATCGAAATTGACGGCCCTGAAGTGCCGGTGATGGACGGCTCCGCTGCCCCCTTCGTGTTCTTGATCGAATGCGCGGGCGTTGTCGAGCAAGACGCGCCGCGCCGCGCCATTAAGATATTGGAGCCGATCAGCGTTACCGACGGTGACATTCTGGCGCGTCTGGATCCCGATGATGAAGGGTTCTCAGTTTCTTTCGAAATTGCCTTTTCCAACCCCCTGATTGGTCGCCAGACTCTGGACATGGTGTTCCCCCTGTGCGACGCCCCCACATCTGGCCCTTATCGCGCTGAAGTCTCCTCGGCCCGCACTTTTGGCTTTTTGGAAGATGTGGAGCGGCTGAACAAAATGGGTTTGGCATTGGGTGGATCTCTGGACAATGCCGTCGTGATCAGCGGCAACAAAGTCCT
>JAFGWD010000155.1 GCA_016937315.1 Rhodospirillaceae bacterium | reverse complement strand
TGAACAAGTTCATCAAAGCCACGTCGCCACGACAAACCGAGCAGCAGCCCTGCGGTAAAGCCAATCGACAGCGGAAACAAAAGCACCCCCAAAATGCGCCCACCTTCATTCAGGCTTTTGAACTTCACCCAAGCGTTCCGGCGTAATTTCAGAATCGTACCGTCACGATCCACAACGCGAAAACCATAGGTGGCCGCCAAATCGCGAATCCCCGCATCATTACAGCCGTCCGCGCCAAACAGCTTGCCTTTGCGGATGTCACCAACCAAACGCGCAACTTCGGGACTGACAGGCATCACACGACGATCCGGGAAATAGCGCATCGCCATGCCCAGACCGAGAACGAAGCATGCCGCAAGAATCACGCACACCACCAAAATCATACCACCCCTTCCTTTTTCAGCCCCGTGCCCTATGCTTTTGAAAAACCCGCACGCGCCAGCAACACATGAAACTCCCGCAAGCGCCGTTCCTGTTTCTCTTCGTCCGCACATTCGGCAGCAAACGCCTCAACAAAATCCGGGCGTTTAAGATGTTCGCGAATACGATCACGCGCCAAAGCCGTCGCCTTGCCTTCCGTCAACGTGCCTGAAAGCACAAAATTGAGCAACATGATGGCACGATCAGCCAAAGGCATCTCAGGACGATCCATGCGTTCGATAATGTGTTCCCGTATCAGATAATCCGCCGACAAATCGTCCAGCCGCGCAACCAAAGGAGCCACCGGTTTCGGGGGATAGGCGGAAGCCAGCCACCGGCTCAAATCTGCCGCAGCCCGCATCGGTGTAATCGGCTCCACAGACGATGGCGCAAAAACCGCAAGGGTCTCCGCCGAGAGGATCAGACTGCGTATGGCCTCGAACGCAGCAACGCGAACCTTCGGCTCACGCTTCAAGCCATCGTCCAGAACACGCAGCAAGCATACCCGACGCGCCGGCGTATCCAAGACGCCAAGCAGTTGTTGCAGAGCCGCAATGCGCCCGGTGACTCCTCCCGCAACGACAAACAACGCCGCCCGCTCCAATAGCGCCTCAGCAACCGCAACGCCCCCGATCACGCGGTCATCCACGACTAAGCGATTGGCGAGTGTACGAAAACACATCCACTCCCGCGACGGCATATTACGCGACAACTCCCCCGGCCCCGCCAAGGCACGAACGAGACGTTCCAGCAATACAGCCCGAAACAACGGCAAGCGCCCGTCGTTCACCCCTTTCGCAAAGAGAGCACCATGCGGCAAGGCTTTATCAAAGGCCGCACCCGACGCGTTCTCCAACACATCCACCATACAGGTCAATGCCGCTGCCAAATTGGGCTGCGGCCCCAAGGCATCCTGCAACACCTCGCGATTGCCAAAGACCTGAGCGACCACACTATCGAGCACAGAAAGAGCAATGGCATCCTCTTCACAGGATATCAACGCACCCAGACGATTCAACTTCCCCAACCAGTCGCGATGCCCAGCCAAATCACGCGCCAAGACCACGCTTGCAGCGAAACGCCCGTCCAAATCGTCCTCGGCATACACCGAAGTCTCTGCCAAAACCGCCCCAAAGGTTGAAGCGACGGCCTTGGGCAATCCGCGTCGCCGCGCACAACGCCGTGCGCGGACACCAATCGCCTCAATGCCGCGATAGATTTCGTCTCTTCGGTCCTTCGCCGTCAAATCCGTACCCCGAGTCTGAATCAGGGCCACCCGATCCACACCAGCCATCACGATCGACTCGGTATCCCAGATGCGTTTGTACTCACGATCCAGGCATAGCACTTCCAGCGGCGTCAGATGAACCTCGTCCAGATACTTGCGAAACAACCGCCCCATTGCGGCCAAGCTGTCCGACGTCAGAAA
Source organism: Rhodospirillaceae bacterium (assembly GCA_016937315.1). Taxonomy (GTDB): domain Bacteria; phylum Pseudomonadota; class Alphaproteobacteria; order Rhodospirillales; family Rhodospirillaceae; genus Oleispirillum. The sequence continues at coordinate 14,826 of JAFGWD010000155.1, read as the reverse complement.
ATCCGCCTCATCACGACAAAATGGGGCCGAATCGATCGGCACGATACGCACATCGCGCAACGGCTTCGGTTGCCCCAGCTTCTCATAGACTTGTTTCTCACTGTGTTCTCCGTCGGCACGGTGCCAGATACGCAAGATCCGCACACCTTCTACACGACCGGAGGCGAGCACCTGATCCGCAGCACGTTTTGCTGTGGACTCGTCATCGAACAGGTCTCGCACCGTCCAGTTTTTGGCGCACAAAACCTGGAACTCAAATGTCGTTCGTGGATTCGACATCATGTCTCTCTTCCCTCAAACCAGCCTTCCAGTCGCTCTTCTTAATGGAGCAAGCACGACAAAGACTGTCCCCCAAATCAGGTTTTCACCGAGTTCGCCTTCTCCGTCCAACGTCCGTTGACGTCTTGTTGCCAATAGGCCAAGTCGTGACCCGCATCACGCGCCCGCACCCAACGTTTGCGTGCCGCCGCCACATCCTCGGCTACAGCCCCATCAAAAAGATCAAGACAACGGGTAAAACCGGCCACATCCAAAATATCCGCCCCATCGGTGATGATCAGGATGTCAGCAGCATTGGGATTTTCCGCCGTATCGGTGATCCACACCAACTGCGCCGCCGGATCGCCTCCTCCAGCCGACGCATGGGGCAGCCAGGAATCCTCGCGATAGGACCACAACACCGCATCCAAATCTTTAACTCGCTCCGGTGAGCCAGCAACCACCAGAGCGGTTAATCCACGCGCCAAAACACGCTCCAGCAACTCAGGCAGGGCGCGTTCCAACGGTGATTTTTGCAAGTGATAGAAATCAACACGTGTCATGCCGGATGTATATCACGCGGCAACCCAAAAATCACGAGGCGCTGTCGTTTGGGACAGCGCCTCGCCTTCCGTCATTTTGTGGTCAGAGCGAGGCTCTCTGCGCCGCGTTCAGTCCTTCGCGTCATCGATCTTCAACGCCAAGAAGCGCTTACGATCACCCAACCGCACCTGCAACAAAACCGACTGCCGCCCGGATTTCTTGGCCGCTTTCACGCCACTACGCAAATCATCAGGGGAAACGACTGGCTTTTGCGTGACGGCCTCAATCACCACACCGGGCTGAATTCCCTTTTCTGCGGCTTGGCTGTTGGGATCAACAGCGGTCACGACCACGCCCTTGGCATCGTCAGGAAGCTCGAACTTCTCACGCAATGCCGGAGTCATCGCCGAAACCGAAAGCCCCAGGGCCCGGACTTCGTGCCCCGATGCCACTTTTTTGCCATCCGTAGGTGGCTTGCCCGTAGCCACTTTAACATCGTCCTTCATCTCGCCGACTTTGACCTTGCGGGTCATATGCTTACCACCACGGATGAAGTCCACATTCACGGCGTTACCAATTCCGGTTTCCGCAACAATGCGCGGCAACCGGCGCATTTCGTCCACCGACTTGCCATCAAAGGCCACGATGACATCGCCAGCTTCCAAGCCCGCGTCCGCAGCCGGACTACCAGCCTGCACACCCTGGACCAAAGCGCCTTTGGCCTCCTTCATTCCCAGGCTTTCCGCGATGTCTTCGGAAACATGCTGAATGGTCACACCCAACCAGCCCCGCCGTGCATGGCCAAAGGCCTCAATGTCCTTAATCACCGTCTGCACGGTCTTTGATGGAATTGCGAAGCCAATACCGACACTCCCACCCGTCGGCGAGAAAATCATCGAATTCACACCAACCACCTGGCCATCCATATTGAACATCGGACCGCCGGAATTGCCCCGATTGATGGAGGCGTCGGTCTGGATAAAGTCGTCATACGGCCCGGCATTGATGTCACGCCCACGCGCCGAAACGATGCCTGCCGTCACCGACCCCCCCAAACCGAAGGGATTGCCAATCGCCAAGACCCAATCGCCAACCCGCGCCTTATCGGAGTCGCCAAAGGCAACAAAGGATAACGGCTCTTTGGTATCGACCTTCAACAACGCGATATCGGTCTTGGGGTCGCGGCCAATTAACTTCGCAGGCAGCTCACGCCCATTCTGGAGGCTGACGACGATTTCCGTAGCATCGTCAATGACGTGATTATTGGTCACGATCAAGCCTTTGGCATCAACCACAAAGCCAGACCCGAGGGAACGGGTCTTCCGTTTCGGCGACGCACCATTGTTTTTATGCTGACGTTCAAAGAAGTCCTTAAAAAGCTCCTCAAGCGGCGAACCGGGTGGGAACTGCGGCATATTCAGGTCCGTCTGATCCTCACCCTCGGCGACATGCGTGGTTGAAACATTGACCACAGCCGGGAGAAGTTTTTCCGCCAAATCGGCAAAACTGTCCGGTGCGCCTCTGGCCGTCGCCGGAGACGGCATCATCGCCACCCCGATCAACATCAGAGCGCAAATCACCCCTCCCCAACGGCGACGGGAGAAGAGGCCGAAGCCCCTTTCCCCATTCGCCCACATCGTCTTTGCAACGTCCGTCACGCTTTTCTTCCTCCAGTTCAGGTCTTGGCTATCTTACTTCCGCCCACGTGCCGCATCGAAATACCGGAAAAATTCGGATTCCGGAGACAACACCATGGTGGTATCCGCACCCAAGGCTTCACGATAAGCTTCCATGGACCGATAGAACGCAAAGAATTCCGGATCTTTGCCATAGGCTTTGCCCAGAATTTCGTTTCGCGTTGCATCGCCTTCACCGCGCAAGATCTGCGACTTACGCCGCGCTTCCGCCAAGATGACCGTCCGTTCACGTTCGGCTTCGGCCTGGATTTTGGCTTTCATCTCGGCACCATCGGCACGATACCGCGCGGCCTCAGCAAACCGGTCGGAACGCATCCGATTGTACAGAGAATCGGCCGTATCCTTCGGCAATTCGGTCCGTCCGACACGCACGTCGATGACTTCGATGCCAAATTCGCCCTCACGCTCCTTCACCGCCGCACTGATGTGATCCATCACCTCGGCACGTTTTTCCGACAACATGTCAGGCAACAAAACCTTAGCAACTTCCACACGCACCGCATTGTTGAGTTCGCGCCCCAAGCGCTGGCGCACAACCCGTTCGTTACCCGCTGCTTTGCGGAACTGAAGCGGGTCAACGATCTTATAACGCGCATACAGATCGACGATGATCCGTCGCTGATCACGCAAATTCATTTCCTCGGGCTCAGGATCAAGATCCAACACCCGCTTTTCATAGAGCACAACATTCTGGAAAAACGGCAGCTTGAAGTACAAGCCCGGTTCGCGATAGACCGCACGCGGATCACCAAACTGCAGGACCAAGGCCTGCTTCGTCTGATGCACCACAAACAACGAGTCCAGCATCACAAACAAAAAGACGACGGCACCTAGGCCGAGAAAGGCATAACGGCGACTCATTTATTTGCCCCCCTTGGCCTGATTGCGTTTCTGAACTTCCGGCAGCGGCAAATACGGTACCACGCCACTCGTGGCACCACGTTCAATCACCACCTTGTTCGCCCGACCTAAAACTTCTTGCATGGTCTCCAGGTACAAGCGCTGCTTCGTCACGCCTTCTGCGGCCTTATAACTCTGGTACACGGAGAGAAAGCGCTCCGCCTCACCCTGGGCGTCCTTGACTTGGCGTTCCTTGTACGCCAGAGCATCCTGCTGCACCTTTTCCGCTTCGCCCTTGGCACGCGGCAAGATGTCGTTGCGGTAAGCCAACGCCTCGTTGCGCTGACGATCCAAGTCCTGCCGCGCATTGTTGACGTCGTGGAAAGCCTCAATTACCTGCTTCGGCGGATCGACAGCCAGCAACTTCACACCGGTGATGGTCACACCCGCCTTGTAGTAATCCAGCAATTCCTGCAACCGCTGGGTGACTTCGGCCTGCAAGGCTTCCTTACGGTCAGTCATCAGCTGGTCAAGACTGGAGCGGCCCGCGACTTCGCGCATGGCGCTTTCCGCCGCACGGCGGATGGTTTCTTCTGGATTGCGAATGTTGAACAAATAGTCTTCGGCCCGCGCCACACGCCAAAACACCGAATAATCGGCATCCACCACGTTCTGATCGGCGGTCAGCATCTGCCGTTCGTCGGTTTCGCGGCGCACCGAAGCATAACGCCGCGAGGCTTCCTCGGACTGAGCGCCAATATTGATCTGTCGAATGTTGGTCACCGCAACCGTCACCACTTCGCCGACGGGTCCCGGAAACCAATAGTGCAAGCCCGGTTCGGTAGACTTTACGAATTTACCGAACAGCAGTTCCACACCCTGTTCGTCCGGTTGCACCTTGTAAAAGCCAGAGCTTGCCCAGAAAGCAACCAGGACACTCAACCCCAGAATAATCGCCCGTGGCCCCTGTAAACCACGCGGGAACATGCCGCGCACGCGGTCTTGTCCTTTGCGTAACAGCTCTTCGATATCCGGTTGTTGTCCGGGCCCACGCCCCTTGCGCGGACCATTTCCCCAAGGACTGTTGGGTTTCCCAGGTTGGTCGCCGCCCCCCCAAGGGCCGCCTCCATTCCCGCTGCCGGTGTTCCAGGGCATTGTTGTTCGTCCCCTCTTTACAATGTTTTTTCAGATCGTAGGTTTGCCATATCCGTCCGCCGCAGAGTATATCGAAGTGGATGTCCATGGAACCCGCTTGATCGAGGTACCGCGAAAGTGAACTGGAAATCCTTGCTTCCCCGCATATCGGGGCAATCCAACCCAGTGTCAACGCCCGATGGCGCAACACCTGTCCTCACCTCCGAAGCCGTACGCCAGCTTCTGGCCGCATTCCCTCCGGTGCCGGAAGCCGGTGGCTGGCGTGCCGCAGAGCATATCGTTGGCCTTGACGTCACCAATGGGCGTGCCTTGGTGGCTCTGTCCGCCTCCCCCAAACACGCCCAAGCCCTGGAGCCCTTCCGCGCTGCGGTCGAAGCCCAATTGGCGGCAGAGCCGGGACTATCCGCCGCACAAGTCATTTTGACCGGAGAAAAACCCGCCGACGCCCCACCGCCCAATCCACCACGCATCGGCCAGCACCCAACCGGGGAAAAAATCGACCTCGCTGGCGTCGGCTCGGTGATCGCCATTGCCTCCGGCAAGGGCGGCGTCGGCAAATCCACGACCACAGCCAACCTCGCCATGGCCCTCGCCAACAGTGGCCTGAGCGTCGGTATTCTGGACGCCGACATCTACGGCCCGTCCATCCCCACCCTGTTCGGGTGCGTAGACGCCAAACCCGAGATGTCACCGGAAGGCAAGCTGCTGCCCCTGGAACGTTTGGGCATCAAACTGATTTCCATCGGCTTCTTGCTGCCCCCCGACACGGCGGTGATTTGGCGCGGACCGATGGTGTCTGGTGCTATCGAGCAATTGTTCCGTGATGTCGACTGGGGAACGTTGGATGTGCTTTTGATCGACCTGCCACCCGGCACTGGCGACGCGCAACTCACCATAAGCCAAAAAGCCCCCTTGTCCGGCGCGGTCATCGTCTCCACACCACAGGACTTGGCCCTGATCGACGCCAAACGTGCGCTGTCCATGTTCCGTAAAATGGAGGTGCCGGTTTTGGGCATCATCGAGAACATGAGCTATTACGAATGCCCCAACTGCGGCCATCGTGAGCATATCTTTGCCCATGGCGGCGCACAAATCGCAGCCAAAGACTTGGATACCGCCTTTTTGGGCGCCGTGCCATTGAGCTTGGATATCCGCGAGGCTTCCGACAACGGCAAACCGATCACCGCCGCCCAACCCGAAGGCCCGCAAGCCAAGGCCTACGCCGCCATTGCCGGAGCCATGTTGAAAGCCGTCTCCGCCGTCGAATAACCGGCACCCACCCTCAAAAGGACATAGGGGACCACCCCCTATGTCCTGGCGGATAAAATCTAACATTTGGCCCCTTCGGCCATGACGCCCCCACCACCCGAAACCGTCATGCAGAAAAAGTCCGTTTCTTCCGGGTTTGGGCCGTAAGGGGACGGTCGTCTCTGGGAGATGCTGGGAGGAAAATACGCCGTATGCTCTGCGGTCAACTGGATGAAGATTCCCGCAGCAGGTCACCCTGCCGCACTTGCTCTATTCGTCGGCATGCCCCATAGTTACTCCTCTTGGGGGTAATCTCTAATGTCACTCGCGCAAAGGCTTATTGAGAAACCGCAGCGAGAAGTCGGCGGCAGTCTCGCGCAAGAGCGGTTCGACTATCAGGCCCTTTGGGGGCTTGCCCTTATCTTTTCTTGTCACGAGAAGGATGAAGACTATGCCATAGCCTTTGAGTTTCACGATGACGTTGTGCAACTCGACAGCGCGAAGGCGCCAGCGAGTGTCCGCTTCTATCAGGTTAAGACCAAAGAAAAAGGACACTGGACGCTAAACGATCTTTTTCGACGGCCGGCACTCAAGAAAGGCCAGAAAGAGGAGGATCGTCCGCTCTCTTTCATGGGCAAACTGTTCTCGAACTACATCGCCTTTCCGGGTGATACGGCAGCCATGAGTTTCGTATCGAACCTACCACTCGAATTCGCAGCGACGAGTCAGGGCATCGCCTTCAAGGACTGCAGTAGCGCAGCCTTTGCCAAATTCCTAAAACGTCTGCAATCGGAGCATGGGGCGGCCACAGAAGGACAGGCCAGTCTAATGCATTTCGTGAAGGCGGATTTGAGCCTGCATGATGCGTCGACGCATACGAAGGGCAAGCTCAACAATTTTGTCGTCCAGACGCTTGGTGAGGTTGCATACAACCTTGATGGACTGTACCGGGCAGTAATCGAAGACTGCCGGACCCGGTCGAAATATACCGGTGAGATCAAGACCTTTGATGACCTGATCCGATATAAGGCAATTTGCCGCTCTGACGTAGAAAAATGGCTCACCACTGTGACCGCGCAGGTAAATCCTCCCGAATGGAGCGAGCTATCTGCGGATCTTAACTATGACGCCATGAAGAAGGTGCGGCTTCGCGCTGAATGGATGAAATATCGTGCGAAGGTTCTCGACGCGGGGGACGAAGGAATTCGTTCGGTCCGCCGTGAAATTAGAACGGCTTTGGCTCACGTTGCCAAGGACGGGCTATCGCTCACCGAGCTCTCTGATGCCGTCCTAGAGCAGACCAAGGCCGCTGCAGTTAAACACCTGTCTCCATATTCGGATGACAGGCTGATCGTCATGATCCTCTACGAGGTATTCCAGTATGGAGAAGCAGGAGAACTTCAAAACTCTAATCAGAAGCCTTCGGACCAAACGACATGAGAAACTTAAGATTTCAAAGTCTGATTTTGCTGTCCAAAAAGGAAAAGGCAGCGAGGAAGATCGTATTCGATCCGAGAACAACACTGATTCTTGGGGAAAATGACACGGGGAAGTCGTCGCTCATAAAAGCGATCTATTCCACGTTTGGCGCTGACCCCGCCGTAGTACATCCCGATTGGAAGTCGCTAGGCATCGTCTCGGCAGTAGAGTTCGACATTGATGGCATATCCTACCGCCTCTTACGGTCATCAAATATCTTCGCGCTATTTGATCACGATGGAGCGCGGCTCTGGAGCGTATCCGGCATCACCTCCAACCTAGCGCCGCAGATGGCCGACATCCTGGGTATTAAGCTCCGTATGCAGTCACGCGAGGGGGAGTTTGTAATCCCTCCTCCAGCCTATTTCTTTTCTCCTTTTTATGTCGACCAAGATGCCGGCTGGCAACGAAACTGGAGTTCGTTTGCCAGTATGCAGCAATTCGAACGTTATCGGCAGAGCTTAGCATTATTCCACACTGGCGTTCGCCCTAACGAGTATTACGCAGCGCAAGCCGCAAAGATCGAAGCAGACCGTGCAAGAGCCGAGTTGTCAAAAGAGCGCGATGCGCTTGAACGAACCGCGACACGGCTTCAAGCTGGACGGAAGGTTCTCGCGTTCGACCTAAAACCGGAGGACTTCGGCAATCGAATTGACGAGCTTACCCGGCGCGCGTCAGCACTCCAAACAAAGCAGGACGAAATCAAAGTTAAGCTAGCAAAACTTCATTCGACGCGCGCCATGCTGGTCGAGCAAACCGAAATTGCGCGTGCATCACTTGCCGAACTTGAGGCCGATTTTGCTTTTTTGCGGAAATCGCCGGATGCTGAAATCGTCTGCCCAACCTGCGGTACGCTGCATTACAACGATTTTATGAATAAATTTTCTTTGATCGCAGATGTTGACGCATGCCGAAGCTTTTTCCTGGAATCTCGCCAGGAAATTGCACGTGTGGAGCAGGATATTGAGGCGGAAAAGCAACGTTTCTCGTCGTTCGATCAAGACATCATCGCTATCGAAGCAATTCTCAACGAGACCAAGGGCGATTTGCGCCTTCGAGATATTCTAGAAAGCGAAAGTGAGCGCCTCGTCGATGCTGCATTTGCAAGCGAACGTAGCGAGATTGATTCTGAGGTGGGTAAATACGACCATAAATCTGGTGTCGCGAACGACGTCATGAAAAGATATTCAAATCGCAAACGTGAGAAGAACATCAAAGAGTTTTTCGCCGATAAACTTCAGCGCTTTGCGATTCACTTGCAAATACCTACTCTTCCCGACGGTTTCTTTAAGTCACTATACGCGAACCCGCCCGAGACTGGTAGCGACCAACCCAGAGCATTGCTCGCCTATTACTATGCCTTCGCCCACACCATCCGAGAGTATTCGTCAGCACTGACGGCGCCCCTGGTTATCGATAGCCCTGTCCAACAGGATCAGGATCCGGCCAATGCTGAACGAATCATGCAATTTGCGCTTTCTAACGTGCCAGACGGTATGCAACTCATCCTTGGCTCGGTCAGGCTGCACAATGCCAGCTATACCGGAAAACAGATTGAGCTTGAGGACAAGAGGCACCTGCTGCGGGCCGAGGAATTTTGCTCGGTATATCGAGAGCTTGAGCCTCTTCTCAACAGCCTGCTTTAGCTGCGTACGGGCAGAACGAGTTGAGGAGTGTTTATGTAGTGGTGTGGCCCCGAGTCAGCGGCAGATTAATATCGGGATTATGGCGTGACAGGGCCATAAGAACACGGTGTGGGATAAAGAGCGCCTAGGAAGAAAGGCGGGCAATTGACTGCGAGAACGCGAAAGCACTGGCTTCATAGCGCCTTCCGCTTTCAGGAACACGCCGAATCTGGATGAGCGACCACCATGGGCGCTTAGCGGACGGCTATCAGGGGGATTTATTCACCAGCGCTCGCGGGCCTAACGTCCCAAGCGGGCCATCAATTCGGCCCATTCGCGTTTGGACAGACCGCTGTCTTCCTGGACCGCCGGTTTTCCCGCAATCAAGGCCTTGATAACGTCCAAATCCTTGGCGGAGAAGCTGGCGCCGCCCAAGCGATAATCGCAGAACGCCTCAAACGTCGCGGGCACCCAGGCTTTCAAAACCTTCAGCATTTCCTCCGCATACACGCGAATCTCATACTGTGCATGACCATCGGCGCGCAGGGAAAGGAAGTGCATCAGATTGTGCAGATCAATCTTCCAATACCACTGGGTATAGGTATTCAAGGTCAGGTTCATGCGTGCCAGTTCACGGGCCAAACCATCCCGTTCCGGGTCCATGGGATTGCCCTCTGGATCGGCATTCAGCATGTCCTCGTAATGGGCATAGCAGGTATCCGCGTCATCCCGCAGCAGTTCCAGCACACGAGCCGCCTCGACCCCTTGCAGAGTCGCACCGCGTCCCTGGCGATTGTCATGAGACTGCGCGGCCAATTGTTCCGGGGCCGGGATGTAATATTCCTTGTCGAGAATCGAATAGCGGCCCGAAATCTCGTTGACGCTGGCGGTGCGATGCCGAATCCACTGCCGCGCCACGAAAATCGGCAATTTAACGTGAAACTTGATCTCGCACATTTCAAACGGCGTAGTATGGCGGTGCCGCATTAAATAGCGGATCAGTCCACGATCCTCGCTGACCTTCTTTGTCCCCCGACCATAGGAAACCCGCGCTGCCTGCACGATTGCCGCATCATTGCCCATATAGTCGATGACCCGGACAAAACCGTGATCCAGAACCGGCAAGGCTTGATACAGCAAGGACTCCAGCTCTGGCACCGTGGGGCGCACTGTCTGGCTTTGCGCGGCACGGGCGGTGGAAATCTCGGCAATCTGTTCCGGGGAAAGCGACATCAAAGAAACCTCTAGGCAGGGACGGAAACAATCGGCCAGAGCATAGCCTCAACGAGGGGGATCCCTCCACTTTTCTTTTCACGGTTTCCCTTTCGCGGGCGCACAAAACACCCTATATAGAGGGCGTCTGGAAACAGACTACGGTGCTAAACCTGTGATGGAATAATCGTTGCGGACCCGGGGGCAGTGCCCGGCGCCTCCACCATATCCCCAAAGACTCGGGGACCATGGGGGCGAAACAGGATCGACGCGCGTGGTAAAGATCACAGCTGTGCTCGGCATGGTTCCGCCGTTATCGGGCCTTTTTAGTAGCTGCGAATGATAATCGCACTCCGGTTCTGGCTGCAGCGTAAGCTGTCTCCAAACCGAACCTGAATTCCTGATGCCTTGAGCGGCTTCAGGTGGGGAGTGGGGCTTCCTAGCAACAGAAATGCCCCATTTTCTTTCTCAATTCCCTATTTTTTATCCGTGTTTTTGTCGTATGGGATTTTCTCATCCGCACGAGTGTGCGTAATATGAGGCCCATTCCGGGCCTGCCCGCGTCCCCATGCCGAGGCGATATTTAACTCATGGAACCACGTCCGATATTCGATTACGACGCTCTGGTGGAACAAGCCCTTCGCGGCGTGGTGCGCGAGGCGTTAACGCGTGCCGCACAATACGGCCTGCCGGGTGACCACCATTTTTACATCACGTTCCGTACTGATGCCGAAGGAGTTGTGATTCCGCCACATTTGGCGGCCACTCACCCCGAGGACATCACCATCGTCCTGCAACACGAGTTCTGGGACTTGTCATTGGACACCGATGCGCCGGACAGTTTTGCCGTCAGTTTGAGCTTCAATGACAAAAGGGAACGCTTGGTGGTGCCCTTTGTCGCTGTCACCGGCTTTGCTGACCCATCCGCAAAATTCGGCCTGCAATTCCAGTACGAAGACGACTTCGAGGATTCTCTGGACGACGACCCGATGCTGGATGATGCCCCGCCGTTGAACGACTCGCAAACTCCAGAAACAGACCCAAATACCACAAGCACCCCAACAGCACCGCCCGACGACCACAAAGTCGTCGTCTTGGATGCTTTTCGCAAAAAATAATGACCGGCGCACAGCACCGGCACACCACGTCACGAACAGAACCAGACAGGGAGGGCCTATCCATGCCATTCGATGCCGCCTATGCTGAGATGTTTCCCTTAAGCAAGGACGACACCACTTATCGCAAACTGACCAGTGACCACGTCAGCGTGCAAAAGGTCGGAGACAAAGAGATTATTGTCGTCGATCCCAAAGCAATTGAGCTTCTGACCTACGAGGCCTTCAAGGATATCAACCACCTGCTGCGCCCCACCCACCTTGCCCAGATGCGGGCCATCATGGACGACCCCGAGGCCTCACCCAACGACCGTTTCGTGGCGCTTGAGCTGCTGAAAAACGCCAACATTTCTTCCGGCATGGTGCTGCCGATGTGCCAGGATACCGGCACCGCCATCGTGATGGGCAAAAAGGGACAGCAAATTTGGACCGGTGGCGGCGATGCCGTGGCAATCAGCGAGGCTGTCGGCCGGGTTTATACAGATTTGAACCTGCGATATTCACAGAACGCCGCCTTGGACATGTTCGAGGAAGTCAACACCGGCAACAATTTGCCCGCGCAGATCGAACTTTATGCCACCGAGGGCGACGCCTATAAGTTCCAATTCGTAGCCAAGGGTGGCGGATCGGCCAACAAGACCTTCTTGTACCAACAGACCAAGGCGCTGCTGAATCCCACCTCTTTGAAAAAATTCCTGACCGAGCAATTGAAGTCCTTGGGCACCGCAGCCTGCCCGCCGTATCACTTGGCGATTGTCATCGGCGGCACCTCGGCGGAAATGACGCTGAAGACTGTGAAGCTCGCCTCCACCCATTATTACGACACCCTGCCGACCTTGGGCGGCAAATTTGGCCAAGCTTTCCGTGACGTTGAGTTGGAGAAACAGGTCTTCGAAATGACCCGTGAATTCGGCATCGGCGCACAGTTCGGCGGTAAATATTTCTGCCATGACGTGCGGGTTATCCGGTTGCCACGCCACGGTGCATCCTGCCCGGTCGGTATCGGCGTGTCGTGTTCCGCTGACCGCCAATGCCTGGGTAAGATCACCCGCGACGGCGTGTTCCTGGAACAATTGGAAACCAATCCGGCGCAGTATATGCCCGAGATCAAGTCCGAGTCCTTGGACGGCGACGTCGTGCACATCGACTTGAACCAGCCGATGGCCGATATTCTGAAGACCTTGAGCCAATACCCAGTCAAGACCCGCGTGATGTTGAACGGCACCATCATCGTTGGCCGCGACATCGCCCACGCCAAAATCAAAGAACGTTTGGACCGTGGCGAGGCTATGCCTGAGTACCTGAAGAATCACCCGATCTATTACGCGGGACCGGCCAAAACTCCGTCCAACTATGCCTCTGGTTCGTTCGGACCGACCACGGCGGGACGCATGGATTCTTATGTTGACCAATTCCAGGCGGCTGGTGGCTCCATGGTCATGCTCGCCAAGGGCAACCGCTCTAAGGCCGTGACCGACGCCTGCAAAACCCATGGCGGCTTCTATCTGGGGTCCATTGGCGGCGCGGCCGCGCAGTTGGCCAAGGAATCCATCAAGAAAGTCGAGGTTCTGGAATACCCCGAACTGGGCATGGAAGCGGTCTGGAGAATCGAAGTCGTGGACTTCCCGGCGTTCATCGTTGTCGATGACAAGGGCAATGACTTCTACGCGCAGATCTAAAAAAAACCTTCGCGGAGGGACCCGTGTCCCTCCGCACCTCCCATAGCCGATTGTGCGACACGAAGCGACCCTTCACATGGCTCTGGTTTTGAGAGACCACGGGCGGCACCTCATCGTGAAAAGGCATCGCCATGACCAATCTTCTCATTGACGCTGCGTCCAACCCACACGCCATTCTGCTGTTTGCCCATGGGGCGGGTGCGCCGATGGACAGCCCCTTCATGACCGCTATGGCGACACGATTGGCGGCAAGAGGTGTGACCGTGGTGCGGTTTGAATTCCCTTATATGTCCAAACGCCGTACCGAAGGCGGCAAACGGCCACCGGACCGTATGCCCGCTTTGCTATCCGCCTTTCACAACACCATGGTCACGGCACGGGACCGCTGGCCCCATCTCCCCCTGTTTATTGGCGGCAAGTCCATGGGCGGGCGTGTTGCAGCGATGATTGCCACCGAGATCCCGCCAACCGGCGTCATTTGCCTCGGCTATCCTTTTCACGCGGCCGGAAAACCCACAACGGCGGAGCGCCTAGCCCCTCTGTTGGCCCCATGCTGTCCCGTGCTGATTGTGCAAGGTGACCGTGACGCCCTCGGCAATGCCGAAACCATTGCCTCCCTAGCTCTATCACCGCTCGTACAGGTGCGCTGGATTCCCGACGGAGACCATTCGCTCAAACCCCGCAAGACATCCGGCTTATCTGCTGAAGATGCCTTAACCGCCGCCGCCGAAGCGATTTCCACATTCATGGCAGGAGTCACAAAATGACAGAGAGTGTACGGAAACGCTCAGTAACACTGGGGCGTCACCGGACCAGCATTTCCATCGAAGACCCGTTCTGGGACGCGTTGAAGACCATCGCGCAGGAAAAAAACATCAGCCTACACACACTGATTGAGGCCATAGACCGTGACCGCGCCGAATTGGAGGGAAACCTCTCTGGCTCCCTCCGCCTCTTCGTCCTGCGTCACCTGCAAACCAAGTTGCAAAGCCGCGACATCGGTTAGGGAAGAATCCTCACTACTGCGGAATCGCCCGCAGCACCTCGCGCAGAACATCCTTGACCTTAACCTTCCCATTGGGCGGCGGCTCATCCACACCTTGGGGGGAGGTCTTCCGCTTTCCTCCAGACAGATTTTTCAAAAAACGGCTGAGGCCTTTCTGAATCATATAGCTTTGGAATTCACCGCTTTCAAAGAACACCCGTGGTGCTTCCCAGGCCCCTTGCAGACGTACACCCAGCGGCGGAGCCTCTTTCAGATTGCCCAGAGCAAAGCGCACATTGGCATTAACCCGCCGCGCCGCCAAATCCGCAGTTCCCGATGCCGATCCTTCGCCAGACGGTGCCCGCATTTTCATATCCTGACTGGACACCACGCCCCCCGCCACCACGAAAGTCCCGGACAACGTATCGAAAGCGGTTCGACCACGACTTCCCGCTTCAATTGCAGAGATCATGTCCTGTAGACTTTTTACCTTGGCAAGGCGGTCATTGACCGCCCCCAAATCGGCCCCCGCGAAAGACCCCTTCAGGACAGTCAGATTCCCCTTGCCATTCAGATTGCGGAGCAACGCGTCAACCTCGGCACCGACGGTTTCTCCTTCCGCCGCCAAGCTCACCGTTCCGGCAATCGGAGCCTGACCGGAAAACAGTACCGACTTGGCATCCACCGCAACATCATCCACATGAACCGAAGCGGAAAGTTTGGGCTCTCCAGCCAGGTTCGCACGCCCTTTGGCCTCCACGGAGCCGCCCCACAGCTTAGCCGTTGCGGCGTCCAAGATCACCAGTCCCTGGTTCAAACGAATCGTTACGTTCACCGCCTTGGCGGTCAAAGCCGGGGCCACCACAGAATCAAAAGTCGCGGAAAGATCACCATCAACATCCCGCAAAATCGCCCAGGCGGGGCCCCGTTCCACCACTGAATCCGGCGGCATCGTCTGCGATATCGCAGCAGGCAGAGCGCGAGCCGAGG
>JAFGWD010000154.1 GCA_016937315.1 Rhodospirillaceae bacterium | reverse complement strand
GCATCGCCTTCGCGGCGGCTCCTGCCATTGTATCCCTTGGCGACCAACGCAATTCGGCGGGATTTATGAGTCTACGTCCTAAGGCATCCTACCGTCAGAGGATCACCCCCCCGCGAAAAAGGCCCGCAAGCTGTCTTCGTAATAGCGCATGAACCATAGCATGATGCTGGGCAGCACCAGCATCATCAACGACAATGCCAGCAAAATCTGTAGCGGCAACCCGATGAAGAACACATTCATCTGTGGCATCAAACGCGCCGTGACACCCATTGCCGTCTGAAACACGATGGAAAACACAATAAAAGGAGACGCCAAACGCAGGCCAATGGAAAAACTCTTTGCCAAGGTTCGCGCCAGATAATCCGCTAAATCACCAATCGGCAAATGCCCCCCGGAAGGGAACAGAGAAAAGGTTTCTGCCACGGCTTCAAGCATCAGAATATGGGTGCCGGTCATGAAAATTAGGATCATTGCGATCAGGTTAAGGAAACCGGTAATCAAGGCCCCTTGCGATTCACTAACCGGATCAAAAACGAAGGCATTGGCAAGACCTGCGGTCAATCCCACCACCGTTCCGGCAAAGTGCAACGACGCGATCAAGGTTTGCGCGATCGCACCAACAAAGACCCCAATCGTCAATTCATAGACAATCAGCCACACAAGATCCCCAACTGCAGCAGGCATCGGCGGCAATTGATCGACCAGCAACGGCATCAATGCAGCACTAACGCCTAAGGCAATAAACAGACGTATCCGCACCTGAACAAAGGAGGCAGAAAACCCAGGCAACGCCAGGAAGGCACCGCTCAAGCGTGTGAAAATCAGAGCAAAATGATAAATGTCGAGGGCAAGAAGTTGCTCCAGCATCCTCGGGCCCTAACGCGGTGCGATGATCAGATCGAACATATGCTCGCTGAAAACTTGGATCTCGTGGAACATATAGGGAAGCAAAAGAATGAGGGAAACAAACACCACCAGAACCTTTGGAACAAAGGTCAATGTCATTTCCTGAATCTGCGTCAACGTCTGAAACAAAGAAATCGTCAAGCCAATCGCCATGCCGATCAACAACACAGGGGCCACCACCATGACCAGTGTCAGAATCGACTCCCGTGCGACTTCCAGAACCTGTGCTTCATTCATCCTATGCTGTCCGTCGATCGCGAGCCTTTAGATCGACATCTTGAGGATTTCCTGATACGCGGACAAGACTTTATCGCGCACCGCAACAACCGTCTGCAATGCGGTTTCAGCATTCGCCACCGCGTTTACGACTTCGCGCATATCGGCCTTACCCTGCAAGGCCAAAAGACTCATTTGCTCACTTTTCTTACCCGCGTCCACCGCCTCGCTCAGATTGTCCTTCACCATATCGGAAAAGGCCTGCCCCGGCTGAATGGTTTCGCCCTTCTGAGTTCCGCCCAAGCTCGCCGCATCAAAACTCTGCGCCGCGCTGCGATATGCATTCAAGGCCATGTTCATGGAGACAGTCATCGCGCCTTACCCCTTCATTCTTTCAAGCCCATGGGCTTTACTTCAGCATATCCACGGTTTTGGAAATCATCTGGCGGCTGATCTGCATAGCGTTCAGATTGGCTTCATAGCCGCGCTGTGCCTCGCGCATATCCATCATCTCGACCAATGGGTTCACATTCGGCAACTGCACATAGCCATCGGCACCCGAAGCCGGATGGTTGGGGTCATAGCGCTTTTCAAAATCCGAACGATCCGTTGATATCTTATTCACTTTTACCACCTCCGCGCCGATTTCACGATTGAGCGCACTTTTGAAGGAGAGAGTCTTGCGGCGATACGGTGCCTCCCCCGGAGAGGACCCAATAGAATCCGCATTCGCAATGTTTTCGGAAACAACACGCAACCGCGTTGCCTGGGCCTTCATTCCCGACGTGGAAACCTGCGTGCTAACCATCAAGTCATCCATTGCCTTGCTCCTTCACTCGCGCCCGATCACGAGCCATTACGTCCCAACGCCGTCTTGATCATGCTCAGGTTCTTGGAAAACAAGTTCGCCGCGACTTCGTACTGCGTCCGGTTGCTGGCCGCCTTGGACATCTGTTCTTCGACATCCACCCCATTTTTATCCAGGGTGTATTCATAGGGTCTGCGCTGGGTCTCGACGCGATAGGGACCACTCTGCGGCAAAGAACCAGACAAGTGCTTAGGGTCGGTACGCGTGGCCGCCACTGACTGACTGTCTTTGGCCAAGGAACGCGACAACGTGCTTCTGAAATCGACCGGTTTCAGATCCTGCGCGGCATAACCCGGTGTATTGGCATTGGCAAGATTCTGCGACACCACCTTTTGCCGTTGTGCCAGCCAATCCATGCGCTGCTGCGCCATCTGAAAAAAGGTCAGGTTCTGAAGGTCCATTGGCCCTTTGCCCCTCGGTTCGCGAAGCCCAGCCACACTGGAACAGACTTCGATTCCTTCTGAGTATGGCTCAAGGCCTTTAACATTCGGTAAAAGACCGCAACACACCGGAAACGTCCCACAACCAGCGGCTTTAAGGGTTTCTTCACGGCCTTTTGAGACAGTGGGAGTCTGAGATGACCCACGGATCGGATCCAGGCCATGCAAGACCGCGCCTCACACGACCACACAGCAAAACCACCGGTTCATGACATGAACCAAACGGCGGTTGCTCTGTCCTATGACGCGGCAACAGATAACGCACCCCGCATTGTGGCCTCTGCCCGTGGGGCCATTGCCGAGCACATCCTCGCACTGGCCTTTGCCAACGGCGTCAAAGTGCGTGAGGACGCCGACCTGGCTGAGATTCTCTCCGCCATTGATGTCGATACCGAAATTCCACTGGAAGCCTTTGCCGCCGTGGCAGAGATTCTGGCTTACGTCTATCGTGCCAACGGCACGCTGCCGGCAGAACCGGAGGCAACACCATAATGTCCACGCCCTATTCCGAAATGATGATCCGTATCCAAAGTCTGCGCCGCCGCATCGACGATGCCAACCGCGCACTCGCCCGAGGCAATTGGTTCAGCCTGTCCCGTCTCCCCGAGGACATCGCGGGCCTGTGTGCCTTGGCCGGAACACTCCCCACAGATCGCCGTCATCAAGCGGCTCTGGCGCTCAATGCTCTTGACGCCGACCTAGATGCCTATGCAAAGATCCTAAACACGCATCGGCGCAACGCCACCACAGGCCTTTGACGAGGGAGCACGCCTCCTTGACTGCTGATTCACTTCTAGACGGTGCGGCAATCGGCCGCTTAATCGCCATTTTAACGCTGGTTGTCGGCCTCATTTTGCTGGCGGCGTGGCTGATCCGGCGTCTCGGCCTGGGCATGTCTGTCTCTCGCAGCGGCGCAAAATCCCGCCGTTTGTCGATTTTGGAAATCCGGCCCATTGACGCCCAGCGACGACTCGTCCTCGTTAGCCGTGACGACGTGCAACACTTGTTGCTGGTCGGCGGCGGACAAGACCTCGTGGTCGAAACCAAGATCGACCCCCTCCCCGCCGAAGACCCATTGGATCGCGTCCATTTTCGCGACGTCGTTCTCGAAAACGATCCCTCGGGCACACGCATCCTGCACCCCGGTGCACGTATCGACATTCCAGGGGATGAGGTATGAAACGCCGAACCCGTCTGGCCCTCGCCTTTGCCCTTCCGCTAACCACGGGCCTTTTGATCTGCGCCAATACGGCCTTTGCCCAATCGATCAATATCGACCTCGGCGGCGAAGGCGGCAGCACCACCGCCCGCGTCATTCAGCTTTTCTTGTTGATGACGGTTCTGAGCTTAGCTCCAGGCATTTTGTTGATGGTGACCTCGTTCACCCGCATCGCCGTGGTGCTTTCCATGCTGCGTCAGGCTATGGGCACCAACACCACACCGCCCAACATGGTGCTTTTGTCCCTGGCGATGTTTCTGACCTTCTTCGTGATGACGCCAACCGTCGAAAAGTCCTGGAATCAAGGGGTTCGACCCTTGATCAACGAACAAATAACCGAAGGCGAGGCCTTGGAACGTGCCGCCAAGCCCTTCCATGACTTCATGATGAAAAACGTCAACGAACGTGACCTATCCCTGTTCGTTGACATGGCCAAAGTCCCCGAGGGGACAGAACCCGACGCCTTACCCTTTCAGGCCTTGATCCCTGCCTTCATGATCAGCGAGTTGAAACGTGCCTTTGAAATTGGCTTTCTGCTTTATCTCCCCTTCATCATCATCGATATGGTGGTGGCATCGGTCCTGATGTCCATGGGTATGATGATGCTGCCGCCGGTCATGCTGGCACTGCCCTTTAAGCTGATTTTCTTTGTTCTGATTGACGGCTGGTACTTGATTGCAGGCTCCCTGGTGCAAAGTTACTCACCTTAAACAGGAATGGGGATGCAAAGCCGAACATGACCCAGGATATTCCCACATATGCTGATGTTGCAGCCGCCGCAGACCGCATAAAAGGTCACGCTCACCACACACCGGTATTAACTTCCCGCACCATAGATGCCGAGCTTGGCGCATCCGTGTTCTTCAAATGTGAAAACCTCCAGCGCATGGGCGCGTTCAAATTCCGGGGGGCCTTCAACGCCTTATCGTGCTTATCCGAAGCCCAGAAACAAGCCGGAGTCGTCACCTTCTCGTCAGGCAACCACGCACAGGCAATCGCCCTGTCCGCACGCATCCTGGGCGTCCCGGCAACCATCATCATGCCGCTTGATGCACCCGCCGCCAAAGTCGCCGCGACCAAAGGCTATGGCGGCAACGTCATCACTTATGACCGCTATACCGAGGACCGTGAAGCCATCGGTACCCGTTTGGCTGAAGACAACGGACTCACTCTGATTCCACCTTATGATCACCCCCACGTGATCGCGGGCCAAGGCACCGCCGTCAAAGAACTGATTGAAGAAACCGGGCCTCTGGATGCCCTGTTCGTGCCCCTAGGCGGCGGCGGACTGCTTTCTGGATCCCTGCTCTCCGCACGCGAATTGTCTCCAGAATGCGCAGTATACGGCGTTGAACCAGAAGCCGGAAACGACGGACAAAGGTCGTTTCGCACCGGAACCATCGTCCACATCGAAACCCCAAAAACCATCGCCGATGGGGCACAGACCCAACACTTGGGGCAGTTGACCTTCCCGATCATCCAACACGCGGCAACCGACATTCTGACCGCCAGCGACCCAGATTTGGTGGATGCCATGCGATTCTTTGCCTCCCGCATGAAAATCATCGTGGAACCCACCGGGTGTTTGGGACTTGCCGCAGCCCGCATGATGAACACAGAATTAAAGAGCAAACGGATCGGAGTGCTGCTGAGTGGCGGCAATGTCGATATGGAGCGGTTCTGTACGCTGCTGTCCGCATAAAAAAGCGGGGCAAATCGCCCCGCTTCCCCGCTTCTTGATGACAAGACAAGCTTATTGCACCATGTCGTACTTGCCGTCTTTCCAGCGATAGACAACAAAGCCCGGCACGTTCAAATCACCCTTGGCATTAAACGACAAGGGACCAATCACGGTCTTGAACGTCCCCGAAGCCATAGCGTCAACCAGCGGCTGGTACTTAACGCTTTTTGCCATCGTCGCCGCTTGCTCAAACAGTTGCATCGCGGCATAGGCATAAAGCACATAGCCTTCCGGCTCGATAGCCTTTTTGCGGAACGCCGCAACCACTGACGCCGCACCGGGAATCTTGCGCGGGTCCGGAGAGAAAGTGAACATCACATTGTTGGCCTCAGTCCCTGCAATGCTCGCCAGCTCCGAATTGGTCATGGTATCCCCCCCCATGACCAGCAAGTTGAGCCCAGCCTGCTTTGCCTGACGGACAATCAGCCCCACTTCGGTGTGATATCCACCGTAAGCCATAATGGAGACACCCGAAGCCTTCAACTTGGTGATCAAGCTGGAATAATCACGTTCTCCGGCGGTAATCGATTCCTCGATGACCGGCATCACCCCCGCCAGTTTCAGGGCCTTACCCATCTCCGTGGCCAGACCCTTGCCATAAGCACTCTTGTCGTCAATGACCGCAATTTTCGCCTTACTGTAATGCTTGGCGATATAGTTTCCAGCGACCATACCCTGCTGATCATCGCGCCCCATGATCCGGAAAATATTTTTCAACCCCCGTTCCGTCACTTGCGGATTGGTGGAAACGGTCGCCATTGGAATGCCCGCCTCGTTGTAAATGTCAGAGGCTGGGATTGTCGAACTGGAACACCAATGTCCATGCATAAACACAATATTGGACGTCAACATGCGGTTGGCGACAGCCACCGCTTGCTTGGGATCGCAAGCATCATCGCCGACCACCAGCTTTAATTTCTCGCCCAGCACGCCGCCCTTGGCATTGATGTCGGCAATGGCGAGTTCTGCACCCAGGCGAATCTGGTCCCCAGCGGACGCATATTGACCGCTCATCGGGCCGGCAATTGCAACCAACGTCTCGGCACGTACTTGTCCCGCGACCAAGCAGGCAGCCACGCAAAGGCCCCCAAAAATGGACTTATGCAGCATCCTTTTGTCTCCTTGATTTTCGCATTTTATTGGGACGATGCGCCTCCCTGCCTGTCCGCGTCTAACGCACGGTTCAGGCCGATAGAAGATCTTGAATGTAGCGTGGTAAGGCAAATGCCGCCAGATGAACCTCAGGCGAATAATATCGCGTGGTTAATCCCCGCGCCGTTGACACCGCCCGCAGGCTTTCAACCCCCAAACAGCGAAGCGTCGGATCGGCGGAAGCCCACCCCAACGTCATCACCCCACCAACGTACGTCGGCACCGCGCACACCGTAAAGGTGACATCGGAAAAACCCGAACACAAACGTCGGTAGCTTCTTGTCACGCCCGCAGGCTGCAAGAACGGCACGCCGCACTGCGTCACCACCACCCCACGGGGCGATAACGCCCGTGCACAATCGGCATAAAACGCCTCGGTGAACAGAACCTCACCGGGACCTTCTGGGTCTGTGGAATCAACCAGGATGACGTCAAAGATCTCGTCGGTTTCGGCAATAAACTTCAGGCCGTCCCCCACCACAACCCGCGTTCTGGGGTCGTCGAACGCACCAGCCGAGAGCTCCGGCAAAAAACGTTTAGATGCCGCGATAACCGCCGCATCAATCTCGACCAAGGTCACAGACTCTACCGGATGTTTAAGAACCTCGCGGAGGCACCCACCATCACCACCACCAATGATCAAGACACGTTTGACCGCACCATGAGCGACCAGCGGCGGATGCACCATCATCTCGTGATAGATGAATTCATCCGCCGTCGTCGTCTGGATGACACCGTCAAGAGCCATCACCGTCCCGAAGCTCGGGGATGAAAAAACCTCCAGCTTCTGAAACGGTGTGGTCTCGACATGCAGGATCTGGATGTTCCCAAACCTTTGCTGCCAATCCCGATGCAGGATCTCGGCGTAGGTTGTTACCACGTTGTCATCCCGCGCTTGATCTCGTTCAAGGTCACGTGCTCAGGATGAAAAGCCGCCTGCAAATGCGGAATGCAGCGATAGGGATCGCACGAACCGCACATGAAGACATCAAGCGCGGCATAGTTACGTTCTGGCCACGTATGGATCGAAATATGACTTTCCGCCAGAACAACCACCCCTGAAATCCCGCCATTGGGCGTGAAATGATGTAGGTGGGTATGCAATTTGGTCGCCCCGGCATCTTCCGCCGCAGTTTCCAAGGTCTCCTCGACAAGATCGAGACGATCCAAATTGGTCGCCCCCCACAGGTCGATGATCAAGTGCGTCCCGGCAAACTTAACGCCGTTCCGCTCCACAAAATAGTCGTTCTCGTTATCGACAACTGGCCACAAACGGGCCCCCGCGGATCGCGCCGCGTTATCATTCCGCACACCATTTCGGGAGTCTCTCAGAACCGCTTCCGAGTTCATCCCCAGTTGGGTGGCAAGAGAAACATGTTGCATGATTCCCCACTCCTAACCAGCAGATGGACCAGATTTTTCTGGAGGAGGGTTTGTGGGCCATGGAGATTTGGAATGCAAGAAAAATATCACACACACCATGAATTGTGTTCACATGAAACCGTGAATCAATCCATGGACCCACCCGAACTCAGTTGATGCCGCTCAACCCGGATGTCTTTGTACGAGTCTTGTACTCGCCCATAAATGAACGGAAATTTTCCGCCTGCTTAATCTGCTCCTCAACCGAGGCCATATCAATCAGCCCCGCTTGGGTCCGATTCGTCAACAGATTAAAGGCATCGTATTCCGGCGTTGCATTCATAAAAGGCAGATACTCGCGCCGCACCTGTGCAATCTCCCGGCGCTGCTCCGACAGGCGTAGCGCGGTCACCCACTGCAACACCCGCTGACGCATTGCTGGCGGCATCTGTGTGCCAGGCTCCGGCGTGTGCACAGTACGGGACAACGCATCCGCAGCGCCCGCCCAGTTCTGCTGACGCCATTGAATCTCCGCTTTCAACAAGCTGGCATCATCCCCGTTGTCACTGTCCAAAATCTGCAACGCCTTGGCGGGTTGATTCAGGTCATCCAACGCACGGGCGCGTAAATGCTCGCGTTGCTGACGTAAATCAGCTGGCTCAGCCGACACTTCGCTCTTCTTCAAAGCGGCCAGAGCCAACGCCGGTTTACGATTGAAGAGATGCACCAAGGCGAGACGCGCCCCAATACGGCTTTTTTCGAGACCAGACAGGCGGGTTCCCACCTGGTGTTCCAAAAGATCCGCCGCCTGATCCAAAAGATCGACCGAAACCAAACGATCGGCAAGCTTGCGGATCATTTCGTCGCCTTCAACCCCCGGCGGAGTCAGTTCACGGAATTCTTCAAACAAAGCAATGGCACGCACCGGCGGCATATCGTCGGCTCGGTTGTTGAGATAAAGCTCACGGAACGTAGTCCGCATCAGTTCGGTGATGTCCTTAACCCCTGGAGTCTGTCGGAAATACCCCACCATTTGCTTTAAGACGCGCAAACCCTCGCCATATCGTTTCGCGGCGAGATCCATATTTGCCAAGGTTTGCAACAGGTTGTATTCAAAGTCATCTCCCCGCCACGCGAACCGCAGACGATCCAGTCCATCAATTGCCTCAGCATCGGAAATCTTGCCCATCTTGTGCATCAAAATGATGCGATCGAACGCCGCACGGGCACGAAACGGGCGGACCATCATGTCCTCCGCCTTCGTCCAATCGTTAATGGCGGTTTCCAAGGCTCCCGCAGACGCGTTCATACGGCCAGTCAGGTAAGCCGCCTCCGCCAGTTCTGCGACCGGCGCATCATCACGTTTGGCGATATCCAGGAAGTTCCGCACACCGACATCATCACCAGCATCCGCCAACGTCTCTGCACCAGCTAAAGCCAAGCGAGACCGCAAGGCTGGCGGATAATCCTTCAAAACCGGAGCCGCCGCACGGATCGTCAGCACCGCATCGGCTTTACCCTCTTTATCCCCGGCATCAATGGCGGTCAAAGCCCGCCAGAACTTCGCTTCGCTGACACCGCCCAAGGCTTCGTTATCAAGATCCCTCAAAGCCTCTTGGGGACGATGCATCAGATAGTTCGCGGCCCCCCGTACGGCGAGAAAATCCGGCTGCTCCTGACGATGCGGGTCATCTGAGGCAATGACCCGCAAAACACCCAAAGCCTCCGCGCCATACCCGTGTGCCAAATAGAACCGAGCAATATCCATCCGGACGGCATTCCGTCCCGTCTCCGCGACCGAAGTCACCCGATTCATCAGGAGATTATGGTCTTTGGAAAAAGTGTCTCTTCCCCCCAATATCCACGACTTGAGATCAAAGACTTTGCTGATCGGCATGGACCCCGTGGGCTCCACCAACGCCAGAGCGGTTCCGGCCTGCCCCGAAAGCCGCAAACCGCCGTTGCGCGTCACATCAATGCCATTGCGGTTGGAGGAAACAGCAACATCATCGGCCTGCGGCACCACCACCACGCCCTGTGCCGTGGTCGGTAAAACCGCATCAATGAAGCGACGTTCCGGTGCAATGCCGTAACCCAAAGGAATAACCGGCACCACCCATAAACTATCGCCAACCTCTGGATCGACCAGAGATATCGGTGCACCGCCTTCATTCATCGGTAAGAACAAACGCGGTCCGCCCTGCGCTTGCAACTGCTGAGTCACCTCGATAGGACGCACTGGCCGCAGCGGCTGGATCATGAAGTCCACGATCCACAACAACCCTTCCCGGCGCAAACTGGGATTGTATTCCGGCGGCACCAGGGCCCGCACCACGGTAGCGCGAGGGGCAGAAATCTGCTCGATATCGGAAATCACCCCCTTGCCCATACGACGCATTAAGGAGATATCGACCTCATGGGGGCGGTCAAACACCATCCAAACATACCCAGAACGCCGAAACACCGCCGCACCGGTCGGCTGATCCCAGGAAAAACTCAAACTGACGACACGCCCCGAAACTGGTGCGCTCACCACCGGCAAAACCGGCGCGGCGGCGGGTTTCGGCGGCTCCGTCCGATCCACCGCCGCAACCGACTTGGTTTTTTCTGGCTTTGCCGCAACCGATTTGGCCACAACCGGCGACGTTGGAAGCGTTTTTGCGGATT
>JAFGWD010000153.1 GCA_016937315.1 Rhodospirillaceae bacterium | reverse complement strand
CGCCGGAGCCGCTTTCGCGGTTGCCGAAGCCGGTAGCGTGGGGCGGGTGATTGGTGGTTTGACGCCGTTTTTGGATGCTCTGACGCCGAACGGAGAGCCTCAATGAGGCCCCCGGCCTTTTGGCTGACCGGGGGGCCGTTGGCACGGCTTTTGGAACCGGTGGGAGCACTGGTGGTTGTGGCGGGATGGTTGCGACGGCGTTTTACCACGACGTGGCAGGCTCCGGTGCCGGTGTTTTGTATCGGCAATCTGACCGTTGGCGGAACCGGAAAGACTCCCGTTGCGTTGTGGTTGGGGCGTTTTTTGTGCGCCGAAGGGCGGCATCCCGCCTATGTCTCGCGTGGGTATGGTGGCACCGCCAAGGGGCCGCTTCGGGTCGATGTGGACCGCCATGGTGCCGATGTCGTGGGTGATGAGCCGTTGCTTTTGGCGGGAGTGGCCCCGACCTGGATCGGTGGGGATCGTGTTGCGGTGGCGCGTGCGGCCATCGCGGAGGGTGCCGATTGTTTGATTCTTGATGATGGGTTTCAAAATCCGGCGTTGGGCAAGACCTTATCCTTGATCGTTGTTGATGCGGTGGTTGGTTTCGGTAACGGTAAGGTGATTCCCGCAGGACCATGCCGTGAGCTGGTGCGGTTTGGATTGCGTCGTGCCGATGCCGTGGTTTTGATTGGTGATGACCGGAAGAATCTGGCCCCGCGCCTGTCCAAGTGGTTGCCTGTGTTGGCGGCTCGTTTACAGCCGCGTGCCGATGCCCAGCGTTTGGCCGGGCGGGACGTGGTGGCCTTTGCTGGTATCGGGCGGCCTGAGAAGTTTTTCCAAACCTTGGCCGATATCGGGGCGCAAGTGGTCCACCGCATTGCTTTTGACGATCACCACCCCTATCTCCCGGCGGATATTCAACCGATCCTCGATGAAGCCTATCGCCGTCAGGCGTTGCCGGTCACTACGGAAAAAGACGCCATGCGTTTGCCGCCAGATCAGCGCCAACAGGTGGATGTGGTGGCGGTGGATGTGGTCTGGACTGATCCCGAACCTTTGATCCAGATGCTTCGCGCGGCGCTGGTTTCTTGATGAATGGACGTCTGCTGATGTTTCGCTGGTTGACCCGCCATATTCTCGATCCCTTATCGGCCGCACTAGCCTTCTTGGTTTACCACGGCGTGCGGGTGCTGCCTTTGGATGCGGCTTCGGCACTGGGGGGATTGCTGGCGCGTGTTATCGGGCCGTGTTTGCCGTTGCAGCGTGTGGCTCGCGACAATTTACGCGCTGCTTTTCCTGAGAAATCCGAGGCGGAAATCGCAACGATTCTCTCTGGTATGTGGGACAATCTGGGGCGGACCTTCTTTGAAATCCCACATATTGCCCGCATGGTTGCCCTGGGGCGGGTCGAAATGGTTGGTTTGGAGCATGCGGAGGCTTTACGGGATGATGGCCGTCCGGGTTTGTTTTGGAGCGCCCATTTGGGAAACTGGGAGTTGACGTGCTTGGGGGCCAGCCAGATTGGGATGCCCTTGCATCGGATTTATCGTCGCCCCAACAACCGCAGTATGGATTGGCTGTTTTCGAAGAGTCGGGCCTTTGCTGATGGAGAGTTGTTGCCAAAAGGTGCGGCGGGGGCGAAACGCGCCATGGCCCTGCTGAAAAAAGGCGGGCATCTCGCGATGATGCTGGACCAGAAGATGAACGATGGCATCGCGGTGCCGTTCTTTGGACGTCCGGCGATGACGGCTTCGGCTTTGGGTGCATTTGCCGTGCGTTATGAGTGTCCGATTGTTGCTCTGCGTGCCATTCGCACCACCGGTGCCCATTTTCGTGTCGAGTTTTATCCCCCATATACCCTGAACGGCACGGGAAACCGTGTTGCCGACGAACAGGCCGCGATGGTTCATGTCAATGCGGTCATTGAATCCTGGATTCGCGAACATCCAGAGCAATGGCTGTGGGTACACCGTCGTTGGCCGAAAACCAACGCCGTATAGGGAGCACGGGATATGGTTGCCTTATCTCCACCGTTGGGGCCGTTTGGTATATCAGCCCCCGATTTTTTTCTGCCGGATGCGGTTTCTGGTGAGACCATCAGCTTGGCCGATGTGCGTGGCGATGATGCGACGCTGGTGATGTTCATCTGTAATCATTGTCCTTATGTGCAGGCGGTGGTCGATCGCATTGTCCGCGATGTGCGTGATCTGGCGTCCCATGGCGTGCGTGCGGTGGCGATTATGTCCAATGACGTTGTGGCGTATCCTGAGGATGAGCCGGGTGCGATGAAAACCTTCGCGATGCGCCATGCGTTTCCGTTCCCGTATCTTCATGATGAATCGCAGGCCGTGGCGCGGGCTTATGGTGCGGTGTGTACACCGGATTTCTTCGGTTTTGATCGGGCGCTGAGGCTTTGTTACCGTGGACGCCTGGATGCGTCGCGCCTGGAACCTGCGCCTGTGGATGCGCGACGCGAGTTGTTTGAGGCGATGCGCTCTATTGCGGACGGAAAGGGCGTGCCCGGTGATCAGGTCGCAAGTCTTGGGTGTTCGATTAAGTGGCGCGGCCATGGTGGTACATGAACGTCGTTTGGTTGGCGAGGCCCATGGACTTCGACGCCGACTGCCCCTATGGTAGGCGCGGGTCGGTGCGCGGGTCGCGTGTGCCGTCGTTTTCTTGTTTCTTATGCCGGGTTTGTCGCGATGTCGTCTAAGTCCCTTGATACCTACAAAGCCGCCGAGGAGAAGCGTCTCCGTGAGCGCCAGGCAGCCGAACAGAACAGCCTGTTCCGAGAGGTCGATGACGATCTCTGGCATGACCAGTTGCTGGCCTTGTGGAAGCGATATGGGATGTGGGTGGCCGCCGCTGCTGTGGCGGTTGTGCTTGCCGTGGCGGGCTATCAAATTTATCGCGGCATGCAGGACTCCGAACGTGCCGAGCAAGGGGCGACGTTCGATCAGGCCGAAGCGGCTTTGGTCTCCCATGATGTTGCCAAGGCGGTCTCTCTATTGTCTGCTTTGGAAGCCAAGGGGAATTCTGGATACCGGACCCTGGCGCGGTTGCAGCATGCGGCGGTGTTGGTCGATCAGGGCAAGCGTGCCGAAGCCCGTGATGTGATGAAGGCGGTTGCTGGTGATGCCAAGGCGCTGCCTGCT
>JAFGWD010000152.1 GCA_016937315.1 Rhodospirillaceae bacterium | reverse complement strand
TGGAGCGTGCTGGCCCTGGCGTTGGTGTGGGAAGCATTACAGGGTTGTTCACGGTCCTGGTTGAAGGGGATGACATGAACGAGCCGATTTCCGATGCGGTGCGTGGGATTTTGGACGGTCACGTGGTCTTGGATCGGGCAATTGCCGAGCGCGGACGTTATCCTGCCATTAACATCTTAAGAAGCGTATCGCGAACCATGCCTGGCTGCAACACGGTGGAGGAGAACACTCTGGTGTCCCGTGCGCGGCGGTTGATGGCGACTTATGAAGACATGGCGGAACTGATTCGTTTGGGCGCATATCGTGCGGGGAGTAGTGCCGAGGTCGATGAGGCAATTCATTATCAGGCAGGACTGGAGCAGTTTCTCGCGCAGGGGAAAATGGAAAATACCGATTTGCCGTCTGGGTATGCCGCCCTTGAACAGATTCTGTCGCACTGATTATGGCTAAGGATATTCACAGCCTTATTCGCTTAAAAAAGTGGACGGTGGATGAAGAACAGCGGGCGCTGTCGCATTTGCAGGAACAAGAGGCAGAGTTGCTGCGTCGCCGTGCCGCGTTGGAAGACAGCGTGCGTCACGAGCAAGTGGTTGCGGCGGCGGATCCAACCGGTTTGGTGGGACGTGCCTATGGGGATTTTGCCAAAGCGGCTGTGGCCAATCGTGTCGCCTTGGACGCTCTTCATGCTCGCCTGACATCGGCGATTGCCGTACAGCGCGATAAAATTGCAGAGGCGTTTCGGGAAACCAAGACTCTGGAGCAAATCCAGCAGAATCGAGACCGTCGAGCGGCTTTGGAGCGAGGCCGCAAAGAACTGGCGGCGATGGATGAACTGGCGGCGATTAATCATCGGCGTCGTCAGACGACGGAATAATCCAGCCCAACAGTATCGAAAACAAGATATTGCGGCGTGGTATTGGGTGAGATGTCTTGTCCATGAAGGTGAGGGCGGCAAAAATTGCCGTGTCGTTAACCTTCTCTTTAACGCATCAGGTTAGGCTTAGACGCGAAGAACCGAAATCTGTCGGGGGGCGTCCGTTCGCGCCCGTCGCCTAACTGCGAGGTTGCCGCGCTGTGAACGCCTTTATTCAATCCATGCGCAGTTTGGGTCCGGGCCGGTTGATGGCAATGGCTGCCGTCAGCGTTGGTTTGCTGGGCTTCATCATTTATTTTTCGATGCGTATGGGCACTCCGAAGATGGAGCTGCTTTACAGCGACCTCGATACCACGGCGGCGCGTGCAATCACGCGTCAGCTTGAAGCGAAGACCATTCCCTATCAGTTGCGTGCCGAAGGCCGTGACATTTACGTGCCGGCGGATCAGATGCTGAAAATGCGTCTGGAAACTGCCGAAATCGCCCACAACTCCGGTGTCGTGAACGGTTACGAGCTGTTTGACAACATGGATGCGTTGGGGGCCACCAACTTCATGCAGAACGTCAATCTGGTGCGGGCGCTGGAAGGCGAGTTGTCGCGCACCATCATGGCGATTGGTTCGGTTAAGACGGCGCGTGTGCATCTGGTCTTGCCAAAACGCGAAATGTTTTCGCGTGAGTCACAAGAGCCCTCAGCTTCGGTGATTTTGCGAACACAGGGTGGCAGCTTGTCGAAAGAACAAGTCGGTGCCATTCAGTATCTTGTTGCTTCGGCGGTGCCGAAGCTTAAGCCGTCCCGGATATCCATTGTTGATGATCGTGGTTCATTGCTGGCGCGTGGCTTCGAAGATGATAAGCAAGTTATGGCCTCGACTCATGAAGAAATGCGTCAAAACCAGGAACGCCGATTGTCTCGAGCCGTCGAAGATTTGTTGGCGCGGAGCGTTGGACCGGGAAATGTGCGTGCCCAGGTAAGTGTCGAGATGGATTTCGACCGTGTTGTGACCAACCAGGAAACCTATGATCCCGATGGGCAGGTGGTGCGGTCCACGGTGACTGAGGATGAGAAGTCCCAGTCCGACGAAAAGCAATCTGATGCGGTGACAGTGCAGCAAAATTTGCCGGACCCCAACTTGGGGAACGATGCAGCGCGGGCAATGAGTTCGCAGTCGCGGTCCGTGGAAACCGTGAATTATGAAATCACCAAAAAGGTATCGAATTCGATACGCGAAAGCGGCGTGATCAAGCGTTTGTCGGTGGCGGTCTTGGTGGATGGTGTGGCGCTTACGAAGCCAGATGGGACCAAGGATTATCAGGACCGTAGTGAAGCCGAGATGGATAAGATCGGTTCTTTGGTGCGCTCTGCGGTTGGTTATGATGCAGCGCGTGGAGATCAGGTTGAAATCATCAATATGCGCTTTCAGGCGCTGGATGATGGTTTGGGTGCCGTGGATGAGGCGATGTTCCTGGGCTTCACCAAGGCCGAGATTATGCGGATGGCCGAAGGTTTGGGTGTTGCCGTGGTTGCCGTCCTGGTTATCCTGTTGATCGTTCGTCCGTTGGTGACGCGGGCCTTTGAAAGCCTGCCGACACCCTCCGAACAGGCAAGCCGTCAGTTGTTGACGGAACAGACGGCACCGCAGCTTGCCGCACCGTCTGGGTCCATGGTGCCGGGCGATGAAGATGACGATATGGACAACGAAGAGTTGATTGATATCGACAAGGTGGAGGGCCGTGTCAAGGCGTCCTCGTTGCGGAAGATTGGTGAGATCGTTACCAAACATCCTGAGGAAGCCTTGAGCATTGTGCGTAACTGGATGTATCAGGAACTCTGAGGATAGGGATGGCCTCTGTGCCGCCCCTCGGATAAGAACGGAGGCCGCAAAACCGTGGCGCGATCGAAAGAAGATTACCGCAGCCTGACCGGTCCGCAAAAGGCGGCGTTGTTCCTGTTGTCTTTGGGCGAGGAACATTCGGCGCAATTGTTTGCGTTGATGGATGATGAGGAAATTAAGGAAATTTCCCAAGTCATGGCGGCCTTAGGGACGGTTAACTCGTCCTTGGTTGAACGCTTGTTCATTGAATTTGCCGATGCCATTTCTGCCACCGGGTCTTTGGTTGGCACCTATGAGAGTACGGAACGCCTGCTGATGAAGGCGCTGTCGAAGGACCGTGTGGCCAACATCATGGAGGAAATTCGCGGTCCTGCCGGGCGCACCATGTGGGATAAGCTGGGCAACGTGAACGAACAAGTGCTCGCCAATTATTTTAAGAATGAGTATCCGCAGACCGTTGCCGTGGTGCTGTCCAAGATTAAGGTGGACCACGCGTCCCGTGTCTTGGCGTTACTGCCTGAGAATTTTTCGATGGAAGTCATCATGCGTATGTTACGCATGGAATCGGTGCAAAAAGAGGTTCTGGACGGCGTTGAAAAGACCTTGCGTACAGAGTTCATGAGCAACTTGGCGCGGACCAATCGTCGCGATTCCCATGAATTGATTGCCGATATTTTCAATAATTTGGATCGGAATTCCGAAAGTCGTTTTATGTCGGCTTTGGAAGAGCGCAATCGCGAATCTGCCGAACGCATCAAGGCCCTGATGTTTACCTTCGAGGACTTGGTCCGTCTGGATGCACAAGGGGTGCAAACCCTGTTGCGTCATGTGGAAAAGGACAAGCTGGCCTTGGCTCTGAAAGGGGCAAGCGATCCGATCAAGGATATGTTCTTCAAGAACATGTCGGAACGTGCGGGAAAGATGCTGCGCGAGGATATGGAAGCAATGGGTCCGGTGCGTTTGCGCGAAGTGGACGAGTCTCAGGCCTTGATCGTGACCTTGGCCAAGGAATTGGCGAACTCTGGGCAGATCGTGATTTCGGAAGGCCGCGAAGAAGACGAACTGGTGTATTGATCCGCACGCGAAGCGGGATTGGCCTCAAAGAAAGGGCAGCATGGCGACGACGATTCCAAAACGTGGGGACGCTTTTCGTTCGTTCGAGACGTCTCGTGATGACGAGGTCGCGGCGGCGGTAGCAGTGCGTCGTTTTTTGTTTTCCTATGATTTCGAGGCCCCGCCATCGGAAAGTAAAGTTTCGGACCAGGAGATCGATAGCCAGATTGAGGAAGCCGAGTCCGAGCCGTTGCCACCGCCCCCTCTGTTCTCCGAGGAGGATTTGGAAAATGCTCGCGAGGAGGCCCGCGTCCTGGGGCATGCCCAAGGACTGAAGGATGCCGAGGAGTCCGCGCTGCATTTTCAGGTTTTGGCACTGGAAGCCATTTCGGACCAGTTGAGTGGCATTCGCGATGCACAAGATGCGTCTGCTAAGGAAAACCACCGTATGGCGGCTGCGCTGGCGGTTGCGATCGTGAAAAAACTCCTGCCAGGGTATGTTCGTGACCATGGTGCCGCTGAAATCGAGGGCTTGGTTGCGGCATGTCTTCCGCACCTTTTGAACGAGCCGCGCCTGATTTTGCGTGTCGCACCGGAAAATGCCGACGCAATCC
>JAFGWD010000151.1 GCA_016937315.1 Rhodospirillaceae bacterium | reverse complement strand
TTTGGCGGCCTTAGGCTTCTTGGGGTATGCGCTGCCACGTTTAGGATTGCGGTTGCCGTTTCGCTTGGGTGCCGACAGTGCCTGGGTGCGTGGCATTGACCGGATTGTCCGACCGTTGTTTGCGCGGCCTGTTGGCTGGCGCGGGTATGTGTTGGGCGTGGCCTTGGGCTTTATTCCCTGCGGACTGGTGTATGCGGCCTTGGCGGCGGCCGCAGCCAGTGGGGATGCCTTGGGCGGAGTCTTCGCAATGGCCGCCTTTGCCGTGGGGACCATGCCCGCCTTGATTGGCTTAGGCCTTGTCGGTGGGTGGGCGGCGGAACAGTGGCGAGGGCTGGCGAAGCGATTGCTGCCGGTTTTGTTCTTGATTAACGCCGGTCTGTTGCTGGCTTTGTCCTGGGGGTTGGCGACTCGTGACGTGGAAACCATCGGTGGTCCCTTTGCCTTGATCGGGCCGGACCACACGACGGTTACCGATACCGGGTTTCGGGGCCGTGTTTTGATGGTGTATTTTGGGTATACCTTTTGCCCCGATGTTTGCCCCACCAGCCTTGCCAATATTGCCGATGCCATCGATCTCCTCAGTCCAGAAGAACAAGATAAAGTCGCGGCCGTTTATATTTCCGTTGATCCTGATCGCGACACGCCGGAAATTCTGGCGGAGTATACATCTCACTTTCACGACAAGATTATGGGCCTGACTGGGAGCCCGCAGGCGATTGCTGATGCGGCGCGGGCGTACTCCGCCAGTTACGCAAGGGTTGAGGGGCAGGGCGCAGCGGAGTATTTGATGGACCATTCGACGGCGATCTATCTGATGGGGGCTGATGGTCACTTCATCCGCCATTTCGCCCATACCGTTGATCCGGCCCTGTTGGCCAAGGCCTTAAAAACTGCCATAGAGGATATCCGTTGAGCATCCCCGGTCTTATTCTTGCCGCACCGGCCTCCGGCTCCGGCAAAACCCTTGTTACTCTTGGCCTTTTACGCGCCTTGGCGCGGCGCGGTCTTCGTGTTGCCTCGGCCAAGGTCGGGCCGGACTATATCGACCCGGCGTTTCACTCGGCGGCAACGGCACGATCGTGCTTGAACCTGGATACGTGGGCGATGCGCCCCGCGACCATTGCGGGTCTGATCGGAGATCTGACTCGTGAGGCCGATATGATCGTTGCCGAAGGTGTTATGGGCCTCTTCGATGGTGCCATGGTGCCTGGTGGGGTTGAACGCGATGGTTCCACCGCAGCTTTGGCACGGCTCACCGGTTGGCCGGTGGTTTTGGTGGTTAACGTCAAGGGGCAAGCGGCCTCTGCGGCGGCCACCGTGCGTGGGTTTGCCACCCATGATCCCCGCGTGAAAATCGCGGGGGTGATTTTCAACAACATCGGCATGGGTCGCCACCAAGAGATTCTGACCGAGGCGACCGCTGCTGCCGTCCCTGGTTTGCGGGTATTGGGCTGTATCCCGAAAACCCAGGGGATCGGTGTGCCGGAACGGCATTTGGGGCTGGTGCAAGCCCATGAACACCCGGATTTGCCAGGCTTTTTGGACACCGCAGCGGATTTGATTGCCGAACGCATTGATCTCGATGCCCTGTTGAGTTTGGCGCGGCCCGCGTTGTGTGCGGCGGCGGCCAGTCCGTGCCCTTTGCCGCCCTTAGGCCAACGCATTGCAGTGGCACAAGATCTGGCCTTTGCCTTCTGCTATCCGGCGGTTTTGGCTGGTTGGCGTGCTGTGGGAGCGGACTTGGCCTTCTTTTCTCCTCTGGCCAATGAAGCGCCGCCGCAGGATTGCGATGCGGTTTATCTGCCGGGTGGGTATCCTGAACTGCACGCGGGGCGTTTGGCGGCCAACACAACGTTTCTGGATGGCGTGCGTCAGGCTGTGGCAAGGGGAGCCGTGGTTTTTGGGGAATGTGGGGGGTATATGACTCTGGGCGAGGTTTTGACCGATGCCGAGGGTTGCGATCACCCGATGTTGGGGCTACTGCCGCTGTCCACCAGTTTTGCCAAACGTCGTTTGCATATGGGGTATCGTCTTGCCACGGTGTTGGTGGACGGTCCCTTTGGTGCGATTGGCACGCCATACCGTGCACATGAGTTCCACTATGCAACGATTGTGGCCGAAGATTCCGCCGATCCTTTGTTTGCTATTCGCGATTCGGCAGGTGCGGATCGTGGCAAGGTGGGGCAAGCTCGGGGTCGAGTCTATGGTTCCTTCATGCATTTGATTGATCGTGATAACTCATGACTGAAGCGGCTTTTTGGGAGACCAAAACACTTACCGAGATGACCCGTGATGAATGGGAATCTCTGTGTGATGGTTGTGGCAAATGCTGTTTGCACAAGCTGCAAGACGAAGACAGTGGAGAGTTGGCCTTCACCAATGTGGCCTGCATTCTTTTGGACCTAAAAACCGCACGGTGCACCGATTATGCACGGCGGCGAATCCGTGTACCGGATTGTGTCCGTTTGACGGCTGCTGGGGCGCAAACCTTCTCTTGGTTGCCTCGGACATGTGCCTATCGCTTGCTTGCCGAGGGCAAAACCTTACCTGCGTGGCATCATTTGGTCTGTGGTGATCCGCACGCTGTGCATCGTGCGGGGGTTTCGGTTCGTGGTCGATGCGTTCGCGAGGATCAAGTCATCGACTTTGAGGACTATTTGGTTGCGTGGGAGGATCTGTGATCCTGTCGCTTTTGTTGCCACGGCGCGACGAATCTCTGCCTCCAACATGGCCGATTGGCGAGGCTAACTGGCCTGTAATCCTGACCCGACGCCCCGGCAGTCGCCGCGTGACCTTACGTTTATGTGCGGTTAGCGATACCTTGCGGATTACCGCCCCGCCACGATGTACATCCCACGTTCTTCGTGCGGTTTTGAATGATCATACGGCATATTTGGCGGCACAAGTTGCGGGTTTGCCGCCGCGTTTGCCGTTTGCCGATGCGGCCTCCATTCCTTATCGTGGTGATGTCTTGTGCATTATGTATCGCGATGGGGCCCGAACCGAAATTGATGAAACCCGAGCAGTTCTGACGGTTGGTGGACATCCGGAACATTTACAGCGGCGTGTTCGTGATGTTCTGAAACGTCGTGCCTTGGTTCTGTTGGCGGATGCGGTGACCGAGGCTTATTCCCGTGCTGCTGATTTTGCGCCGCGTCCGGTTAAACGGATTGCTTTGGGTGATCCACGGGGCCGTTGGGGCAGTTGTGCTGCCGATGGCACACTTCGTTTCTCTTGGCGATTGATCTTTGCCCCCCGCGCCGTGCTGTTCTATGTTGCAGTGCATGAAGTCGCACATCTGGCGGAAATGTCCCACAATGCACGATTTTGGGCCATTGTGACCGCCCTTGATCCAGATGCGGTCGCCGCCCGTGCGTGGTTAAAGAGACATGGATCACAGTTGCATCGCGTGGGTCCTGCTATACGATCCACCTGACAGATGCCCCATTCCCTCACATTGAGTTTTTCATGACCAATTTGCCCGCACAGAAGCGCTCTCAGCGTTCCTGGCTGATTTATTTGACGTTTTTGGTTGCTGTCGGTCCCCTGTCCACCGATTTGTACCTTCCTGCGTTGCCTGCGTTGCCTGCGATGACGATGGCGCTTTCCGCATCGGTTACCGAAGTTCAAACGACGTTAAGCATTTTTATGATCGGATTTGCGGGATCCCAGTTGATTGCGGGGCCACTTTCCGATCGTTTCGGGCGCAAACCGATCATTATTTCTGGATTGTTGCTGTACTTGGCCGCCAGCGTTGTGTGCTGGATGGCTCCCAATATTCAAATTTTGATCGCCGGGCGTTTTGTTCAAGCCCTTGGGGCCTGTGCGGGGCCGGTTCTGGGGCGGGCGATTGTGCGTGATCTCTATGAACCGGAAGACTCCCTGCGTATTCTTGCGGCGATGGGAACCGCCATGGCCATGGCTCCGGCGTTGGCTCCGATTATCGGTGGCTGGTTGTTGCAGGTCTTTGGGTGGCGTTCAGGATTTGCCGCGATGGTTGTTTTCGGCGTTCTGTTGAGCGCCACCACGCTGTTCACGCTTTCCGAAACCAATGCGTTTCGTGGTCAGACGCCGCTCAACCCGCTGGGAATCTTAAAAAACTTCTCTCTTTTGCTGAAAAACCGGGCGTTCCGTGGTTACAGCGGAGTCATGGCTTTGACGTTTGGCGGGTTATTTTGTTTCGTTTCCGGATCGTCTTTCGTGGTGATTGATGTCCTTCATGTTGCTCCCGCTAATTTTGGTTATGCCTTTGCCTGTATGGTTGCGGGTTTGGCCAGTGGTTCTGCCGTGGTTGGGCGTTTGTCGCGGATTTACCGTGCTGCGGAAATCATCGGTATTGGCATCGCGATCACATTAACGGCCACCCTTTTGATGACCGTTCTGGCCTGGTGTGGCGTGGAAACCCTGTGGGCTGTTCTGGCGCCGACGGCAGTGTTTGCGCTGGGCACGGGAATTATGATGCCAACCTGCATGGCGTCGTCGATTGGACCATTTCCCCGTCTTGCGGGCTCGGCGTCGTCCTTGGCGGGGTTTGCACAAGGCGTGTTGGGGGCGAGCTCCGGGTGGATCGTTGGGGCGCTTCACGATGGCACAACACGGGGACTCGCGACCACCATGTTGAGTTTTGCCGTGGTTGCTGCGCTGATCTATGTCACGCAGATTCGCCGAACGTATGCGTGAAGCCGTGTACTGCGGAGTCGAATGCCGTCATTGCGCCCTATGTAAGTCTTCCATGATGTCACGCCAAATTTGGGCGGGCAGAGTGCCGCCGCCAATTTTCTTCATGGGGGTATTGTCGTCGTTGCCAAGCCAGACTCCGGTGACGTAACGGTCGGTGAAACCAACAAACCAAGCATCGCGACCATTTTGTGTGGTTCCGGTTTTTCCTGCTGCCGGAACACCGAAACGGGCGCGTTTCCCGGTTCCTTCGGCGATGACGGCGTGGAGGATGTCGGTGACTGTGGTGGTGGCGCGGGCCTCGGCGATGCGGCCGGGACCTCCGCCGGATGGGCGGTCGAGAATGTGGCCCTTGGCGTCACGAACGGACTCTACGCCATGAGGCCAGACCCCGATGCCGCCATTGGCGAGGCCTGCATAGGCGGCCGTCAAATCCAGAAGTGTGATGGCGCCGCTGCCCAAGACTACGCTTGGTCCGGCATTTTCGGTTTGCGGCAGACCGAATCGGGCACACATGGTGAGGATGGGCGAGGCACCAAGCTGTTGCCACAAGCGCACAGGCACGGTGTTCAAGGAGTGAATCAATGCGTGGCGAAGTGTAACAGGACCATGGAACCGCCCGTCGGCATTGCGTGGAGACCAGCCATTTAGGGAAATTGGCGCGTCGTCAATCACGGTATCCGGAGAAAGCCCGTGGGTGAAGGCGGCCAGGTAGACAAAGGGTTTGATGGTTGATCCCGGTTGTCGCACGGCCTGGGTGGCACGATTGAATCCCCCTGCAACATAGGATCGGCCGCCGACCATGGCGCGGACCGCGCCG
>JAFGWD010000150.1 GCA_016937315.1 Rhodospirillaceae bacterium | reverse complement strand
GGATTGCTGGAATATCCCCAGTATACGCGCCCGCAGATTTGGGCCGGACGGCCCGTGCCGGATGTGTTGAATTCTGGCCACCATGCTGAAATCGCGGCATGGCGGCGGAAGGCAGCCGAGACAGTCACACGGAACAGGCGACCCGATCTTTGGGAAGCCTATCAGGCGTCCCAGGACGGAACGAAGAGGAATAGGTCATGAATATTATCGAAACGCTCGAAGCCGAACAGATGGCGAAGCTTCTGGAACAGCGAGAGGTCCCGGATTTTAAGCCCGGCGATACTCTGCGCGTGCATACCAAGGTGGTTGAAGGCACACGTGAGCGTATCCAGGTCTATGAGGGCCTGTGCATTGCGCGTCGCAACGCGGCTCTGAATTCCTCCTTCACGGTGCGTAAGATCTCTTTCGGCGAAGGTGTGGAGCGTGTTTTCCCGCTTTATTCGCCGAATGTTGCGAAGATCGAAGTCACCCGCATCGGTAAGGTGCGTCGTGCGAAGCTCTATTACTTGCGTGCCCTGCGTGGCCGTGCGGCACGTATCTCCGAAGACAAATCGGCGATGCTGAAGGCGCGTGCTCAGGCCAAGGCGGCCAAGGTTGAAGCGGAAGCCAAAGCGTAAAATTTTCGCTTTTTCCGTCCTGCTAACGCCCGCGTTTTCCCGGATGGGTGGCCCTTTGGGGCCGTCCTCCGGGGGCGTTGGGCTTGGTTCGCGGTTGGCCGCGCACCATTTCATGTCCTCTCGGGGTTCTGCCCGATACACATGCGCCGCTACTCAGGTGGCGGATCCTCTCGCGCAAGGGAGCCTTACGGAATGACCGCACCGCGTACTCTGTTTGACAAAATCTGGGAAAGCCATTTGGTGGACCGTCAGGATGACGGAACCTGCCTGATTTATATCGACCGCCACCTCGTGCATGAAGTCACCAGCCCGCAGGCGTTTGAAGGCCTGGCGTTGAGTGGACGCACGGTGTATCGCCCAGAGCAGACTCTCGCGGTGGCCGATCACAACGTGCCGACCACTGACCGCAGCAAGGGCATTGCCGATCCAGAGTCCCGGACTCAGGTCGAAACCCTGGAAGCCAATGGTCGGGCGTTTGGTGTTCGGGTTTTCTCCATGGACGACGTGCGCCAAGGTGTTGTGCACATTGTTGGTCCGGAACAAGGTTTTACACTGCCGGGTATGACCATCGTTTGCGGTGATAGCCATACCTCCACCCATGGTGCCTTCGGGTCCTTGGCATTTGGGATCGGTACGTCCGAGGTTGAGCACGTCCTGGCGACGCAGACCTTGGTGCAGGCTCCGGCGAAGAATATGCGTGTTCTTGTCAATGGTAACCTGCCGCAAGGCACGACCGCCAAGGACATTGTACTCAAGATCATTTCGGTCCTGGGGACGGCGGGCGGAACCGGTTACGTCATCGAATATGCGGGCGATGCGATTCGGGGTCTGTCCATGGAAGGCCGCATGACGGTTTGCAACATGTCCATTGAGGCTGGGGCGCGTGCGGGTCTGATCGCGCCGGACGAAACCACCTTTGCCTATGTCAAAGGTCGTCCGTTGGCTCCGAAGCCTGCGGATTGGGAGGCGGCCGTTGCCTATTGGAAAACCCTTCACACCGACGATGGGGCGCATTTCGACGCCGAAGTGGTGATTGATGCGTCCGAGATTGTTCCACAAGTCACGTGGGGCACCAGCCCCGAAGACGTGGTCGCAATTACCGGAAGTGTCCCGGACCCCAAGGCCGAGGTCGATGAAGGTAAGGCGAAGGCGATGCAGCGGTCGCTGGATTACATGGGCTTGGTGGCAGGCCAACCCATGGAAGAGGTGAAGATCGACCGCGTGTTCATCGGTTCGTGCACCAATGGCCGCATCGAGGATTTACGTGCTGCGGCTTCGGTGGCCAAGGGCCGGACCATTGCCGCTTCGGTCAAGGCGATGGTGGTGCCCGGCTCTGGCTTGGTGAAGCAACAAGCTGAGGCCGAAGGGCTGCACACGGTATTCCTGGACGCAGGCTTTGAATGGCGTGAACCCGGTTGCTCCATGTGTTTGGCGATGAATGCCGATAAATTGGAACCTGGCGAGCGCTGTGCCTCGACCTCGAACCGCAATTTCGAAGGTCGTCAGGGGCGTGGCGGACGGACTCACTTGGTCAGTCCGGAAATTGCGGCGGCGTCTGCGATTACCGGCTATCTGACTGATGTGCGTAAGTTCTTGGGCTAAAGGGGATACATCATGGATAAGTTCGAAACCCTGACGGGCGTTGCTGCTCCCCTGCCGATGATCAATGTCGATACCGATATGATCATTCCGAAGCAGTTCTTGAAAACCATCAAGCGCACCGGCCTTGGTAAAAGCCTGTTCTTCGAAATGCGCTATGACGATGCGGGCAAGGAAATCCCGGATTTTATTCTGAACCGGCCCGCCTATCGTCAGGCTAAGGTTTTGATTGCCGGGGCGAATTTTGGCTGTGGTTCGTCGCGTGAACATGCGCCGTGGTCGATTCTCGATTTTGGCATCCGCTGCGTGATTGCGCCGAGCTTTGCCGACATTTTCTATAACAACTGCTTCAAGAACGGCATTCTGCCGATCAAGTTGCCGCAAGAGGTTTGCGACAAGCTGATGAAGGCGGCGGAGAATGGTGCCAATGCCACCTTTACGGTGGATTTGGCGGCACAAGAAATTCATGCGCCGGATGGCGAGGTGGTGGCGTTCCCGGTTGATTCGTTCCGCAAGCACTGCCTGCTGAATGGCCTGGACGACATTGGCCTGACCTTGGTGAAAAAGGCCAAGATCGATACCTACGAACAGGCCCGCAAAACCGCCCAACCTTGGGTGTAGGAACAAAGCGGAGATTTGGGGGATTTGCCCCAGTATGGCCCAGGGACAATGCTCCTGGGCCTTATTTTTCCTTTTTTCTGGTGTTTTCGGGCGGAAGCGGAATAATTCGTTCCCTTCCATACGGAACGCATACGAAAGGTCGAAGACGATGACGGCGAAGAAGAAAGTGATGTTGCTGCCCGGTGACGGGATCGGACAGGAAGTGATGGCGCAGGTGGTGCGGATCATCGAATGGATGGAAGGCGCAGGGCTGATTTCTTTCGACCTCACCACCGGCTTGATTGGCGGGGCGTCTATTGATGCCTATGGCGAGCCGCTGACCGATGCGACGGTTGCCAATTGCCTGGATTGTGATGCGGTGTTGATGGGTGCGGTCGGCGGTCCGAAGTGGGATGATGTGCCGTTTGACAAAAAACCGGAACGTGGCTTGCTGCGAATCCGTAAAGATATGGGTCTGTTCGCCAACTTGCGTCCCGCGATTGTCTTCGAAGAACTGGCCGATGCCTCGACTTTG
This sequence comes from Rhodospirillaceae bacterium, assembly GCA_016937315.1. GTDB lineage: Bacteria > Pseudomonadota > Alphaproteobacteria > Rhodospirillales > Rhodospirillaceae > Oleispirillum. The sequence goes on along the minus strand of JAFGWD010000150.1, from coordinate 2,130 downwards.
AAGCGCGATGTGGTGGCCGGTTTGGACATCATGATCGTGCGCGAGCTCACCGGCGGGATTTATTTTGGTCAGCCTCGGGGTATCGAAACGCTGCCCAATGGTGACCGCAAGGGCGTCAATACCCTGACCTATACCACCCCGGAAATTCAGCGTATTGCTAAGGTGGCCTTTGATCTGGCGATGAAACGCGGCAAGAAGCTGACCTCGGTGGACAAGGCGAACGTGTTGGAATGCACCATTCTATGGCGTGAAGAAGTGGAAACGGTTGCGAAGTCCTACCCGGACGTTGCGTTGTCTCACCTTTATGTTGATAACGCGTCCATGCAGTTGGTGCGTAACCCGAAGCAATTCGACGTCATTGTTACCAACAACATGTTTGGCGATATCTTGTCCGATTGCGCGGCGATGCTGACCGGATCGTTGGGAATGTTGCCGTCGGCTTCCCTGGGTGCGGCGGATGAGAATGGTAAGCGCAATGCGTTGTACGAGCCGGTTCATGGTTCGGCCCCGGACATTGCCGGGCAAAACTTGGCCAATCCGTTGGCGATGATTTTGTCGCTGGCGATGATGCTGCGCTATTCCTTCGACCTGGATGACGCGGCCGACCGCTTGGAAAATGCGGTGAAAGCGACCTTGGCCGATGGGGTTCGGACTGGCGATATCATGCAGGACGGCTGCACGAAAGTCGGAACCAGCGGTATGGGTGATGCCGTGCTGCGGAATTTGGCGAAAGCCTGAAATCGGCGTATATCATAAGGCAGACTCTTTTTCTTGCACTGCCTGCCGGTTCGGGTAGGCTTTCAGGTAGAAATCGGGGAAGGCTCTGGGAGGGCCTTCCTCTCGTCATGCCTCCAACCAAGAACGGAAATCGAAATGGGCTACAAGGTTGCCGTCGTCGGCGCGACGGGGAATGTCGGTCGCGAGATGCTGAGCATTTTGGCGGAACGCGAGTTCCCGGTGGATGAAGTGTTTGCTGTGGCGTCGAAACGCTCGGTGGGCACGGAGATCTCCTTTGGCGAAAAAACCGTACTGAAGACGGTTGACCTTGAGACGTTCGATTTCACTGGCGTTGATATCGCGTTGTCTTCTCCGGGGGCGGCGGTATCCAAGGAGTTTGCGCCGCGTGCTGGGGCGCAAGGCTGCGTGGTGATCGATAACACCTCGTATTTCCGTATGGATCCGGACGTGCCGCTGGTGGTGCCCGAGGTTAATCCGCAGGCGGTTGCGGGTTATAAGAAGCGCAATATCATCGCGAACCCCAATTGCTCCACCATCCAGATGCTGGTGGCGTTGAAGCCGTTGCACGTGGCGTTTGGCATCAAGCGCGTCGTGGTTTCGACCTATCAGTCGGTGTCCGGTGGTGGCAAGGATGCGATGGACGAACTGTTCAATCAGACGCGCGGCATCTACATGAACGAACCGTTTACCAAAACGCAGAAGAAATTTACGAAGCAGATTGCCTTCAACGTCATTCCGCACATTGATGTCTTCATGGACAATGGAGAGACCAAAGAAGAGTGGAAGATGTCGGCGGAAACCGCGAAAATCCTGGACCCGGATATCGCCGTGCATGCCAACTGCTGTCGCGTGCCATGCTTTATCGGTCATGGTGAATACATCAACATTGAAACCGAAAAGCCAATTTCCGATGCGGCTGCGCGTAAGGTGTTGAAGGCGGCACCGGGGCTTTCCGTCGTCGATATTCGCGAAAATGAAGGCTATGTCACGCCGATTGAGTGTGCGGGCGAAGACAATGTGTTTATTTCCCGTATTCGAACCGATCACTCGGTGAAGAACGGCCTGAGCTTCTGGTGTGTTGCCGATAACCTCCGCAAGGGTGCAGCTTTGAACACTGTGCAGATTGCTGAGGTCTTGATCCGCGATTATCTGAAGAAATAGCTGCGGTTTCGCCCGGACGGTTAGACGGCGCGGTTCCTGGTGGGGCCGCGCCGTTTGTCTTTCCCCCTCCATTGGGATGATTGCCATGATGGGTTTTCGACGATTGATTTTGTCGCCACCGTGCGTACGGGGGGTGCAGATCTTTTTTGTGGTGCTTTTGTCGTATGCTGCGGCGCGTTATAGCACTGGTCTCATCCACCCCGAATCAGCGCAGTTCGGCGCATTGTGGGC
>JAFGWD010000149.1 GCA_016937315.1 Rhodospirillaceae bacterium | reverse complement strand
CGATGCGTAAGGTGCGGGGCAAAAGCCGTTCGACCTCGGCATGGGCGACCCAGGGCAGGGATTCGACGCGGCGCTTCGCGTCCACCAAGTCCAGGCCGAGGATTGGCGTTTGATGGTGAATGCCAAGGGCCTGAAGCAGGTCGTCGGTTTCGGTGTGCTGTCGTCCGATGGCTTGGATATCGGTCACCGCCAGACCACGTCGTGCGGTCCAGACCAAGGCCTCCGCCTGTGCGGAACGCCATGCCCGTGCGGGCTGATCCGAAAAACCCATGAATGCAGCCAGACTTAACCCCGCCGACAACGCGGCGGCCATGCCTGCAATGCTCAACCGTCGCCGCCAGGAAATCCGGGCGTTCCGGGCCACAGCGCGTTTGCCTTTGGTGGCACGCTTTTGGGCTTCGGAGCGTGTGGGGATTAGGCGTCGCATTGCGCGTTCTCCACCATCCAAGACACCAAGTCTTCAAAACTTATACCAGCATAACGGGCGAGTTCCGGGACCAAGGACAACGGCGTCATGCCGGGTTGGGTGTTGACCTCTAAGATGATCACACGGGGGGAGGTGGGGGTGCTGTCGTCAATCCGAAAATCGGCACGGCTGGCACCACGGCATCCCAGAACGGCGTGGGCGCGAACCGCAAGATCGAGGACATGGGCAGTCAAGGCAGGCGTTAAAGGCGCGGGGCAAATGTGATCGGCTTTTCCTTCGGTGTATTTTGCTTTGTAGTCGTAAAACCCCTGACGTGGGCAGATTTCCGTGACTCCCAGGGCGCGGTCGCCCAGCACGGCAACGGTGACTTCACGGCCAGGAATGTATTCCTCGACCATCACAAGCTCGCCGTAAGGCCAAGTTTCTGGGGTGTAGGCTTCCAAATTGTCGCCGGGATGGACGATCTTGACGCCGACGCTGGAACCCTCGTTGAAGGGCTTTACCACATAGGGGCGAGGCATGGGATCACCGGCATTTAAGTCATCGCGGGTGACCAACATGTCGGCGGCTACAGGGATTCCGGCAGCAGAAAAGGCGTGCTTGGACATTGGTTTGTCCATCGCCAGGGCCGAGGCCAAGTGCCCGGAGTGGGTGTAGGGAATTTTCATGATGTCAAGGATGCCCTGGATGCAACCGTCTTCACCAAAGCGGCCATGCAGGGCGTTGAAGACCACGTCTGTATCAGCAGGTATGCCCGCAACAAAAGCGGCCACATCACGCGGGACATCCAGAGTGGAGACCCGATAACCCGACGCTTCCAGTGCTCGTGCACAGGCGGCACCGCTGGACAGGCTGACCTCGCGTTCGGCGGAAAATCCACCCATCAGGACGGTAACGTGCTTTTTCGTGGTCATGACGCAGTCTCCTCGGGAAGCGGGTCGCCGATCCTTCGGATTTCCCATTTCAATTCAATGCCGGTGGCTTCCTTGACGCGGCGACGGACATCTTCACCCAACGCCTCGATGTCGTGTGCGGTGGCGTTGCCGGTGTTAATCAGGAAATTACAGTGCTTGTCAGAGACCATGGCACCGCCCTTTCTCAGGCCACGACACCCGGCTTTATCCACCAATTCCCAGGCTTTGGCTCCCGGCGGATTGGCGAAAGTGGAGCCGCCGGTTCGCACCCGCATAGGCTGGCTGTTTTCGCGAATGCTGCGAATATCGTTCATGCGCTGGGCGATATCCTCCGGATTTCCGGGAGAAGCCTGGAAGGTCGCTTCAACGATGATCCAGTCTTCGGGGATATCAGAATGACGATACGACAAGCCGATGTCGGATGCAGTCAAAAAGTGTCGGAAGCCCGAAGGGTCCAGCAGAACGGCTTTGATGAGAACGTTGCGGATGTCCGTGCCGAAAGCGCCCGCGTTCATGGCCACAGCGCCCCCCACCGTGCCGGGAATGCCGCTTAGAAATTCCAGGCCGGTCAATCTGGCCTTTTGCGCCATGCGGGCCACCGAGGCATCCAAGGCCGCACCACCGCACCGTACGGTGTTCCCCTCGATCACGATGTCGGCAAAGGCCTTGCCGAGGCGAATAACCGCGCCACGGACGCCGCCGTCGCGGATCAAGAGATTGGACCCGACGCCCAACACCGTGATCGGCATATCCAGGGGCTTTTCCGCCAGAAATGTGGACAGATCGGCCAAATCGGCAGGCTTGAACAAGACGTCAGCGCAGCCTCCGACACCGAACCACGTAACAGGTGCCAAGGGGGCGTCAAGGGTCAGTCGCCCACGCACCGGAGGCAGATGATCGGCAAGGGTTGTGATACGGTTAATAGCATTCATTTGGTGCCTCCCGTATCTGATGGTTCGAGGGCGTCGAGTTGTGCAGGCAGGGCATTTGCCCATTGAGTGATGCTGCCCGCGCCCAAACAGACCACCAAGTCGCCGGGTTTGGTCGCGTTCAGGACCATTGGAGCCAGGGTTTCTGGGCTTTCCAAGGGTTCTGCGTGGCGATGCCCACGGGCACGCAAGCCTTCCACTAGGGCGTCGCGGGATATGCCCTCAATGGGGGTCTCTCCGGCGGCGTAAACATCGGCGACAATCACGCGATCAGCAGCGGCAAGGCACGTACAGAAGTCTTCAAACAGGGCGTGCAAGCGAGAGTAGCGGTGCGGTTGCACCACGGCGACCACCTGATTGTCGCCAGCCACTTGGCGTGCGGCCTTCAATACGGCGGTGATTTCCACCGGGTGGTGCCCATAGTCGTCAATGATGGTTACACCATGCACGACACCGGTTTTGGTGAAGCGTCGTTTGACGCCGCTGAAGGAGGCCAGAGCTGTCCGAATGCGGTCGGAATCGATCTTCATTTGGTGGCCCACGGCGACCGATGCCAAGGCGTTCAAGACGTTGTGCTCACCGTGCATGGCGACAAACAGATCTTTGCACGTCGTGGTGGTGCCCCGGCGGCGGTTGGTGAGGATGACATCGAAATGTGCGCCATCGGCGTCGAAGAACAGATTGACGGCCCGGATGTCGGCTTGTGGCGAAAAGCCATAGGTAACGAGACGGCGATCGGAAACTTTGGGGATCAGAGCTTGAACCTCGGGGTGATCAATGCACAACACCGCGAAGCCATAGAACGGTACGTTTTCGACGAAGGTTTTGAAGGCGTCCTTGACGGCATCAAAGTTGCCGTAGAAATCCAGATGTTCAGGGTCGATGTTGGTGATCACGGCGACGGTTGCGGGCAGTTTGGTGAAGGTGCCGTCGGACTCGTCGGCCTCGACCACGATCCACTCCCCGGTGCCCAACCGTGCGTTGGTGCCATACGCGTTGATGATGCCGCCGTTGATGATGGTGGGGTCAAGATCGGCGGAAACCAGGAGGTTCGCGATCATTGACGTGGTGGTGGTCTTGCCGTGGGTGCCGCCGACGGCGACAGCCCATTTCAGGCGCATCAACTCGGCGAGCATTTCGGCGCGTCGCACCACCGGGATCAGGCGGGCGCGGGCCTCCTTGACTTCTGGATTATCGGCTTTGACAGCGGACGAGATCACCACGACGCGGGCGTCACCCAGGTTTTCGGCGGTTTGGCCGATATGGATGGTGATGCCCAGGGATCGTAAGCGCTGCACGTTGGCGTTGTCGGCAAGGTCGGACCCTTGCACCGTGTACCCTAAATTGTGCAGCACTTCGGCGATGCCGCTCATGCCGATGCCGCCGATGCCGACGAAGTGCAGAACCCCGATATCAAGAGGAAGGGACTTCATGGCGTCGGCTCCTTGGCGGGGGGCAGCAGAGTCATGACGAGGTCGGCAAGATTGCTGGCGGCGTTGGCACGTCCGGCGGCACGCGCACAGGCGGCGGCACCTTCTAAGCAACGCGGTTGCGTGAACAGGCTTTCTACACGGGCGCGTAAGGTGTCAGGCGTGAAGACATCTTGCGGCATCAGCCAAGCTCCGCCGGTTTCCGCAATCGCTTGTGCATTGGCGGTCTGGTGATCGTCAATGGCGTGGGGATAGGGCACCAGGATGGCGGGTCGTCCGGCGGCGGTGAGTTCGGCGACGGTGGACGCTCCGGCACGCGAAATCACCAGATGTGCACGGGTCAGACGTTCCGGCACGTCGTCAAAAAAGGATTTGAGGTCCACGGAGAGACCGCTGTTGGCGTAAGCGGCGCGGACGTGCTCGATATCGGCTGGGCGGCATTGTTGGCTCAACCGGATGCGGGATTTGAGAGCCTCGGGCAAGGCCTTCAATGCGGTGGGCACCACTTCGCTTAGAACTGTTGCGCCTTGTGATCCGCCCAACACCAAAATCGCGATGGGGCCAGTGGCGTCCAGAGGCGGGAACGGGACTTCGGTTAATGCGGCAATCGCTGGGCGAACCGGCATGCCGACCATTTCGACGTGAGCGTCCTTGGGCAGGGCGGCGACCTCGGCAAACGATGTGGCGATACGGGAAACCCGAGACGCCAGCAAACGGTTGGCGCGTCCCAGAACGGCATTCTGTTCGTGAATGACCGTGGGGGTGCCGCGCCATATGCCCGCGACCATGCCGGGGATTGAGGCAT
>JAFGWD010000148.1 GCA_016937315.1 Rhodospirillaceae bacterium | reverse complement strand
TTGTCTGAAATTGTTTTGCTGGCCGATCCGGCGTTGGCACCGATTCTGGCGCAAACCCTGTTGATCGCCCACCCCTTGACGTCGCCGAAGACATTGATGCGGGCGCACCCCATTCTGACTGTGACGCCGATTCATACTTTGGATGGGCTACTGGACCGGTGTGCGAGGCCTTTGGCGGGAGCGCGGCTGCTGACCTGCGGGACGGATGTGATTGTGCCGCGTCAGGTCTTGGATGCCTTTTCCGGGCCATCCTACAACATCCATCCCGGCCCGCCCGATTATCCCGGACGGTTCCCATCGGTGTTTGCACTTTATGATGAGACTGCGGTCTTTGGTACCACGGTGCATGAAATGACGGCGCAGGTTGATGATGGGCCTATCGTTGCGGTGGATCGTTTTCCTATTCCGGAAGGAGCGGACCGTGCCAGCCTGGAAGCTTTAAGCTTTATGTCGGTGCTGCGTCTTTTGACGGACTTGTGTCCGGCCTTGGTGCGTTTCGAAGCCCTGCCGCACAGTAGTGATGTCTGGTCGGGAAGGCCGAAACGTCAGGCCGACTTTGATGCGTTGTGTCATTTACCAGAGGAACTCTCTGCGGTGGAGTTCGCACGGCGTTACCGCGCTGTGGGAGAAGGGCCGGATCACGCCTTGGACTTGATGGTGTTTGGTCATCGCTTTCGTTTGGATAACCGCCGCGATTCCGCCATAACCGTTGGAGGGTGCCTGCGTCCGTCGTCGGCCAGTTCTTGACGGCGGGGTGACGCCGACGCACAAAGGACCTGCGTACGCTGCGGGGTGCGTGACGCATGTGCAGGTTCTCGGGGAAAGGGTAAGGTTTGGCCAAACCTCAAGACGAAGGCGGTATTGGACAGGCGATTGGCAGCCTGCTGATCATTCTTGGTGCCGCCATGTGGGTGCCTGCGATTGCCGATCTTGCCCATGCGCAGACCGAATGGGCGGCCTTTGCGCTGTCCTCCGGCTTTACGATCTTTTTTGGCGTGATGCTGCTGGCGACTACACGGGATGCGAGTTTCGGCACCACATCCCTGCGCCGTGCCTATTTTATTACGGTTGGTGCGTGGGTGGTCTTGTCGCTGTTCGGTGCGTTGCCCTTCTGGTTGTCGGGGCAAAAGATTTCTTATTGTGACGCGGTGTTCGAAACCGTGTCTGGGTTTACCACCACGGGGTCTACGGTGCTGACTGGCCTGGATACCATGTCGGTGGGTATTTTGTTGTGGCGGGCGTTGCTGCAATGGATGGGCGGCATTGGCATCATCGTGATGGCGATTGCGATTTTGCCGATGTTCCGGGTTGGCGGCATGCAGATGTTCAAACTGGAAAGTTCGGAGAAGACATCCGACAAGGTTTCGCCACGGGTGCGGAGCATGGCGATTCGCATTGGTTGGGTTTACATCCTGCTGTCCTCGGTGTGTGCGCTGTCGTATTGGTGGTTGGGGATGACTCCATTCGAGGCGACCATCCACGCCATGACGACACTCTCCACCGGGGGGTACTCCACGTCCGATGGATCCATGGGGCATTTCGATAGCCTGTCCCTGGAATGGGCCGCAACCGTGTTCATGTTGGCTGGAGGGACGCCCTTTGTCTTGTTTGTGCTGGCGCTCAGTGGGCGCGGGCCAATGGTGATTTTGCGCGATTCCCAGGTCAAGCGCATGCTGGCCACGGCGTTGATTTCTTCTCTTTTGGTATCCGCTTGGTTGATTTGGGTCAATGATTTCGATCCATGGATGGCCTTTACCCGATCTCTGTTCAATCTTGTCTCGGTGATGACGACAACGGGCTATGCATCCACCGATTACAGCTTGTGGGGGCCGCCAGCCGTTGCAATATTCTTCTTTATGACTTTCGTGGGCGGCTGTGCGGGATCGACGGCGGGTGGATTGAAAATGTTCCGCTTTGATATCTTGTGGCAGGATATCACTAAGGAACTGCGGCGGTTGTTATATCCGCATGGTGTCTTTCCCGACATGATCTCAGGCCGTCCAGCCAGTGAATCCTTAGTACGTGATGTTCAGGTCTTCGTGTTGTGTTATGCCGCGACCTGTGCCGCTTTGGTTCTGGTTTTGGCCTATTATGGATTGGATTTCATTACCGCGCTGTCTGGGGCAGCAACCGCTTTGGCCAATGTTGGCCCAGGCTTGGGGCCGGTGATTGGGCCAGCCGGGAATTTTTCTTCGCTGCCGGATGGTGCAAAGTGGGCTTTGGACGTTGGGATGATTCTGGGCCGCCTGGAATTCGAGACGGTTTTCGTGATGATGACGGCGCACTTCTGGCGTGACTGACGGCGTCTGGTTTTGAATACGGAGAGTTTGATGAAAGCGATGATCGTTCCGGTGACGGCCTTTGCACAGAACTGTAGCTTGCTGTGGTGCGAAGAAACCATGCAAGGCGCGGTGGTTGATCCTGGTGGGGATCTTGCAGATATTCAAGCGGCGGCGGAGCGCAAGGGCGTTAAAATCGTCAAGATTCTGCTGACCCATGGACATATTGACCATGCGGGAGGGACGGCGGCGCTGAAAAAAAACTTGGGAGTGCCCGTGGAAGGCCCGCACGAGGCGGATGCTTTTCTGTTGGAGGCTTTGCCTGAGTCGGCGCGTGGGTATGGCTTTCCCGCGTGTGAGGCGTTCACCCCTGACCGTTGGCTCAAAGACGGCGATACCGTGACCTTTGGCAACGTTACTTTGGAGGTTTTGCACTGTCCCGGCCATACGCCGGGCCATGTGGTGTTTTTTAACGCGAAAGAAAAGGTTGCGGTGGTTGGTGATGTCTTATTCCAGGGGTCGGTTGGGCGCACTGATTTCCCTCGTGGCAACACTAAGGACCTGATTGCCTCTATCCGGGGAAAACTCTGGCCGTTGGGTGATGATGTGGTGTTTGTTCCTGGTCACGGTCCGCTGTCATCCTTTGGTGACGAACGTAAGACCAATCCTTATGTCCGAGACGGAGTGGCCTGAGGTCGTAGGCTGTTCTATTTGAACAAAATAGACACCCAAAAGGCGGCCTGCGAGGCCGCCTTTTGGGTGTCATGTGACCGGGTTATTCGTTGCGGATCGCGGAGAGAATGCCGTCTACGGCGACCTTCAAACCTGTGGTTTGCTGCAACAGACTTTTGCATTCTGCGGATAACTTATCCGATGCGGTATTGGCCTGGGTCGCTGCATCGACCACCGACCCGACGGATTCGGAGACGGTTTTGGTGCCATGCGCGGCTTCTTGGACGCTGCGACTGATTTCCTGGGTGGCGGCGGTTTGTTCTTCAATTGCGGCGGCGATTGAGGCGGTAACGTTGTCAATCCCGACAATGCGTTGTGACACTGCGGAAATGGCTGTGACCACGGCCTTGGTTTCAGTCTGAATATTACCGATCTGCTCGGTGATTTCCTGGGTTGCCTTGGCGGTTTGGTTCGCCAGTGTTTTGACTTCGTTGGCGACCACGGCGAAGCCCTTACCAGCATCGCCAGCACGGGCCGCCTCAATGGTGGCATTCAGTGCCAGGAGGTTGGTCTGTTCAGCAATATCATTGATAAGGATGATGATCTCACCGATATGATTGGCCGCATTGGCAAGTGCGTTGACCCGTGTATTGGCGGTATCAGCCTCGGCTGCGGTGTCTCGTGCGTTGGTCGCAGCTTCCTGCACTTGCGATGCGATTTCGCTGATAGAGGCGGTGAGTTCCTCGGATGCTGAGGCCACGGTTTCGACGTTGCGAGACGCCATATCGGAAGCATCGCGCACGGTTTCTGCCTCGCTTGTCGTCCGCGCGGCATTTTCCGCCATGACACGGGAAAGTTCAGTCAGGTTGTGTGCGGTGGAAGAGGTGCCGCGCAGGATGTCACCGATGGCGACTTCGAAGTCATCGGCCATCTTCATCATCAGTGTATGGTGGGCTTCGGTTTGTTCTTTTTCCTTGGCTTCGGCTTCGGCTTCCAGACGTTGGCGTTCTTGGGCGTTGTCCTTGAAAACAGCCAGCGCCTTGGCCATGGCTCCGATTTCGTCACCACGGTTCTCATAGCCGATGTTGATATCCATGTCTCCGCGTGCCAGGCGGTCCATGGCCCGGGTCAACGCCGTGATTGGCCTTGCGATTTGGCGTCCCATTAAAGCCGAGGGAACAACAATCAGCAGTAGAAAGATAAAACTGACACCCAAGAGTTTTATTGTTGCCGCAGTGGTTTCAGCGGCCACGTCATCAACGTAAACACCGGTACCAACTATCCAACCCCAAGGTTTGAATCCTATGGTATAGGCTGCTTTGGGTTCGGGCGTTGGGGAGCCGGGTTTTTCCCATAAGTAATGGCTGATTGCGACGCCCTGTTTGTCGATCTGTTTGATAAAATCACGGACGATGAAGAAGCCACTGGGGTCCTTCATATCAATCAGGTTCTTGCCTTCCAATTGCGGTTTGGGAGGCAGAAGAACATTCACACCTTTATCCGTGTAAATATAGATGTATCCGCTACCATCATCATATCGCAGGTCGCGTAAGGCAGCCTTGGCGGCGGTTTGTGCCTCATCTTGTGATAGGCGCCCCGCTGCGGCTTCTTTTTCATAATGTGCAACGACAGTGGTGGCACTTTCGCTGACGGTACGGATGGTTGCGATGCGGTCATCCATCATTTGTTGGGCAATAATGGACCGTGCATAAAAAAGAAGGGCTGCAAATCCGGCGGCAGTGATCAGGATAGGAAGCCAGACCTTTTTTGAAATACTGAGTGCCATGGATGCAACTCCCCTCCCGTTGGTGCGTTTGCGTCGCTTATGTGGTGTTTTTATGTTTTGGGCTGCGGTCTCTAAAAATTCATGATTTTATCTATTAATAATTTGTAATATTTCAACAAATGATCGTCAACGCATTTCCAGTAAACCAGAAAGAAGGCCGCCCAGATGGACGGCCTTTGTCGTAGGGAATAGATGAAAACGTTTTCAGTGCGTGGCATAGCCCAGTTGTTCTGGTACCCACAAGGCGAGTGCAGGGAACATGATGACCAATCCAATAGCAATCGCCATCGAGAGAACAAACCACATCACCCAGCGTGTTGTTGCCTCAATGCTGACGCCACCGACTTTGGCGGTGACCATTAAGTTGACAGCGACGGGAGGGGTGAATTGTCCAATCGCGATGTTCATGGCCATCAAAATGCCGAACCATGTGGGGTTCCACCCAAAGCGGTCCATCAATGGGATCAAAAGCGGCAGAGTGATCAGATAAATTGATATCCCATCCAGGACCATTCCCGCAATCAGCAGGCAGATCATGACCAAAAGCAGGACAATGGTGCTGTTGTCTGACAGGCTGAACATCAATTTTGCGCCAAGGTCAAAGGCTCCCAACGTGCTGCCCGCCCAGGCAAAGATCCCTGCCAGCGACATGATAATAAGGATAACGGCTGAGGTTTGCGCGGAGTCGACTAAGGCACGATAGATGTCGTTCCAGGTGAGCGTCCGGTAAATGAATAGGCCGACGATCAGTCCATAAGCAACGGCGACGACGGCGGCTTCGGTGGGGGTGAATGCTCCGGTGCGGAGTCCGCCCAAGATGATGACGGGCGCCATCAGGCCAGGGAGAGCCCCGATCAGGCTTTTCAGCATGTCTGGACGTTCGGTGGCTTCCAGGTGGCCAAAGTCGTGGCGTCGGCTGAGATAAAGGGTTGGGATGATCACCGACAGTCCGGCCAACAGGCCGGGGACGATACCTGCGGCGAATAAGGCGCGGAGATCAAGCCCAGGGACCATGATCGAATACACGATCAGGGCGATGGATGGGGGAATCAGAATCGCGGTGGATGCGGATGCGGCGATGACACTGGAGGAAAACGCGCGAGGGTAACCCGCTTTGGCCATGCTGGGGATCATCACGGTGGCGACGGCGGCGGCATCGGCAGGACCGGAACCGGACATGCCGCCCATCAACATGCAGACCAGGACGGCAACCACGGCCAATCCCCCACGTCGCGGCCCAACCAAGGCGGAGGCGAACTCCACCAGTTTTTGGGCGACGCCAGATCGTTCGAAGATCATTCCGGTCAGCACGAACAAGGGGATTGCGATCAAGGGGTATTTGGCGATGCCGTTATAGGTGTTGGTGCCAATGGTGGCGAGTGCGAAGGTGTCGAGGCCCAGTATAATGCCGATGACCCCGGACAATCCGAGGGCCACGGCAATCGGCAGACCAACCAACAAAAAGACCACAAAACTGAGCAATAGGGCGAGAGACGGGTCCATTCAGCAGCTCCCACAACTGAACAAACGGCGCAGCCGTGCATAAATGCGAAACAGAATTAGACCACATAAAAGCGGTAGCCAAACGGTGTAAATCCAGTTTGGCAGTCCCAATCCGGGTGAGGTTTCCTCGTATAGCCATTCTTCGTACGCGAAGATTGCGCCGTAATACAAAATCATGACGAACAGCAGTGCGGACATCAGCAGAGCGAAGGCATCGGCGGTCCGCTGGAAGCGCACTGGCAACAGATCACGCAAAAAGGTAATGCGGATGTGTCCGTCACCAGCGAAGGCCACGGCGGAACCGATGAGGGTCATGAACACAAGGAGGAAGACGGAATATTCCTCAGTGAATGCGAAGGAAACGTCGGTGGTGTACCGGACGACGACATTGGCCAGGCTGATAAGGCAAATTAGCCCCATAGCCGTGGCGGAAAGAGCCTCATCTATGCGAAGCGACCGGCCCCCTTTCGGGGGCAGATCGACGCGGGGCTCTTGGGGCTTGCAAGACAAAGGATACTCCAAGACAGAACAGGGAAAACCCGTCCGATTTATTTCTGAGAAACACTCTTTTCGGCCATTTTAACCAAGTCTGGCCCGATTTTCTTTGCCCATTCGGCGTAAACCCCACGGGTTTTTGCGACAAAGGCGGCACGTTCGGCGGCGGTCAGCGTGGTGATGGTCACGCCTTGCTCTTGAATTTCCTTCGCGGCGAGGTCATCGCCTTCGCGAGAGGCCGCAATACCAGCTTTACCCGCTTCGACAGCCGCTTCACGCAGGATTTTCTGGTCGGCAGGGGTGAAGCTTTTCCACACACGGTTATTGACGGCAAAGATCAGGGGATCGTTTACGTAATTCCAGCGTGTCATATAGGTTTGCCCGACGGTCTGAATCTTGGCGATTTTGAATACCGTGATCGGGTTTTCCTGCCCATCCACAGCCTTGGTGGTCAGCGCGGGCTTAGCGTCGGCCCAACTCATTTGTGTCGGATTGGCACCTAAGGCTGTGAAGATGTCATTATAAAGCGGCGAGCCAACGACGCGGATTTTTAGCCCAGAGAGGTCGTCTGGCGTGCGGATCGGATGTTTGGAATTGGTGACCTGACGGAAGCCGTTTTCTGCCCAACCCAACGGCTCGACGCCTTTTTTACGTAAAACATTAAACAGCTTCTCGCCAACCGGTCCCCCAGTCAGACGATCCATGGCGGCATGATCGGGAAGCAAGAACGGCAGCGAGAACAGGTTCAATTCTTTGATCTGCGGCGACCAATTGATGGTCGAGCCGACAGCCATGTCGATGATACCTTGGCGCATTGCCGAAAATTCTTTGGTTTGATCGCCAGAGACCAACTGGGAATTGGAATAGATCTTCAGATTGATGCGGCCGTTTGTCCGTTCTTTAACCAGAGCGACCCACTTGTCTGCGGCAATTCCCCAAGGAAACGGCGCAGGCAAAACTGTGGAAACCGTGTATTCCGCCTTGTACTGCGCGGCTTCGGCCAGCGTCGACCCGGCAGGCACGGCAATCGCGGCAGTCACAGCGACGGCGGCGATTTTGCAAAGAGTATACATCGTGGAGTTCCTCCTGATCGGCGAGCGTTTTGGCAAAAGAGAGTCCATTACCGCCGTTATTTGTACGTCCATGGATCATTCCGTCCCCAGAGGCAATGCACCGGAGAGCACAAGGCGAGAAGCGGACGTTCTTTTTGCCCTATGAAAAAGAAAGATTCAACCGCTGACTGGGGCGATTTTATCAAATTATTTCCATTTCTCAATAAAACTGACGAAGGAGGTGCCAATCAGGCCAGTGTGATTGATATCCGGTTGCGTCCGGCGGCCTTTGCCGCATAGAGCGCAGTATCGGCTCGTGACATCAAAGCTTGCTCGTCGGGATCATCGTTGCTGAGAGCGGTGATGCCGATGCTGACGGTGACGTTAATGAGGCTGTGCGGCACGTTGACTTTTGTGTGTTCGATGTCTTCGCGAATGCGGGAAAGAATGCGTTCCGCATCGGTTGTGGTGGTGGCTGGAAGAATGAATCCGAATTCTTCTCCTCCGAGGCGGCCAAAACTATCGGAGTTGCGGATGCCCTTGTTGCAGGTTGTGGCCAGCGCTTGTAGTACGCTGTCTCCGGCGGGGTGTCCGAAGGTGTCGTTGATGTGTTTGAAACGATCAACATCCAACATGGCGAAGGTCAGTGGAACGCCGTTGCGTTGTCCAACTTGGAACTCACGATGCAGGATGGATAGAAGGTGCCTGCGATTGCAGCATCCGGTCAGGGCGTCGGAGGTCGCCATGGCCTTCAGTTTGCGCTCTATCGCTTTGCGGCGGGTCGCGTCATGGATGAAGGAGATCAGGGCCGTGTGCCCATTGTATTGGATAGGGCCGCTATAAACATCAACGTCTTGCACCGAGCCGTTAAGCAATCGGTGAGAGAATTCGAAGTGGTTGCGGTTGGTTGAAACCGCCTGGCGCATGCGGGCGGCAATTTCTTGTCGAGAGAGGGTGTTGATCTCGCTGATGTGCTGACTGAGCAAATGATTGCGGTCATGGGCGTAGCGGGTGATTGCGGTACGATTGCCATCAATGATTTGCCCGTTCTCCGGATCGATGACCAAGATTGCCGCATGGTGGACGTTCATCAGCGCATCAATACGCTCGGCCAGAAAGGTCTTCTGCATGACCAATGTGTGTTGCTCGGCCAGAAGCGTAGAAATTTTTTGCTCGGCCCTTTGTAGGCGCTCTTCCAAGGAGAGGGCGGCACCATTGGAGGCGGATGTTCCGTCTTTGTGACCACCCATTTTTCGATCCCCTCTATGTCGCCTCCCTCTCCTCCCCCCAGGGGGCGATGCCAGCGCGTGGGGTGCGGTAGCATCGCCTTTTAGATGTAGGGATGATCGGCAGAGACACCAGATGTGGCGGAGTCTTCCTATTTTTCGCGTGGGAAAGGCCAGGCCATGATGCCGCCTTCCATGACCGTAACGTTGCGGTATCCTTTGGCTTCCAAGATGCGCTGGGCCTCATATCCACGCATTGATATCTTGCAATAGACGATGATTTCCTGCGTGGTGTCGTCGGGCAGATCAGCCAAACGCTGCCGCAATTTTCCTAAGGGAATCAGCGTTTCGCCTAAGCCTAGACGCATTTGTTCGTATTCATCAGGAGCACGCACGTCGAGAAGGAAGGGGGTTTCTCCGGCATCCAGTTTGGCTTTTACGGCAAGGCTGGAAATCCCTGTCATCAGGCCATGCATTTTGTTTTGAACGATGTGAGCAGAGGCGATGACGTGGTCGATAGCCAATGAATACGGGGGGGCATAAGGCAGGTCGAGCATTCCCATCTCGTCCACGCTCAAACCACCGGCAATGGCGGCCGCAGCCGTTGCCACCTGTCGCGTGACGCTGCCCGGCCCGATGCACTGGTAACCGAGAACGCGTCCGGTTTTGGCTTCAGCGACGATTTTGGATACCAGAAGGCAGGCCCCCATGAAATCCGGTTTGTCGGGGCTGGCATTGACGGCGGTGACGACATCAAATCCGGCGGCGCGGGCGCGGGTTTCGCTGAGGCCTGTCGAGGCCGCAGAAAAGTCGAAAACCTTGCAAATGCCGCTGTCGATGGTGCCAGGAAAGGTTGAGGTTGGACCAAGAATGGCATTGTCGGCGGCGATGCGGCCTTCCAGATTGGCGAGATCACCATAAGGGGCGAGGGTTTTCTTGCCGGTGATGCGGTTGGTGATTTCAACGCAGTCTCCCGCCGCGAAGATGTCCGGGTCGGAGGTGCACATGTGGGCGTCTACGGCGATCCCACCGGTTTCGCCGATTGCCAGCCCTGCCGCTTTTGCAAGAGCCGTGTTCGGCGTGATTCCTGTTGCCATAATCGCAATATCGCATGGCAGATCACGGCCATCGGCTAGATGGACTGTGGTGAGTTTCCCGTTTTCTCCTGAAAACGCTGTGACGCTGCAATCGGTGAGAATCTGTGCGCCTTTGGCCCGTACGTGGGCTTCCACCAGCTTGGCGATTTCAGGGTCTAAAGACCCCAAAATTTGTGGCATACGCTCAACGATGGTCACATTCAGACCGGCATTGGTCAAAGCCTCACAGCTTTCCACGCCGATCAGGCCACCGCCCAGGATAACGGCGTTTTTCGCGGTTTTGGATTCGGCCAGAGCGCGTAGAGTGTCGGCTTCGGCAAGGGTGTTGAGGCCGGTGATACCGCTTAAAGTGCACCCTGGAATGGCAGGGGTTATGGGGATGGAGCCGGTGCACAGAATCAGTTTGTCATAGGCGAGGATACAGTCTTCGCCGGTTGTGAGGTGGCGCGTGGAAACCGTTTTT